>JASFTJ010000135.1:0-6516 GCA_050053615.1 Anaerolineae bacterium
ATATGCTGGGCAAGCCGATGGTCCTCTACTAGCAGCGAGACGGAGGCGACGTGACGACTGAGTGTTTCCCGGATGAAGCTTTGACCTTCGACGACGTATTGTTGGTCCCCGGCCGGTCGGAAGTATTGCCCAGTGAGGTGGACCTGAGCGTGGTGCTGGCGCCGGGCATTCGTCTGAATATGCCCCTGCTGTCAGCGGCCATGGATACGGTGACCGAGGCTCGGCTGGCCATCGCCTTGGCGCGCGTGGGGGGCATCGGTGTGCTACATCGTAATCTGCCCGTCGAGCGGCAGGCCGAAGAGGTGGACAAGGTCAAGCGCAGTGAGTCGGGCATGATCGTAGATCCCATCACTCTGCCGCCTGGCGCCACAGTGGGCGACGCCGAAGCCATCATGAGCAAGTACCATATCTCTGGGGTGCCCATCACAGCGAACGCCCACCGGCTGGTGGGCATCCTCACCAACCGCGACGTGCGCTTTGTGACTGATATGAGCATGCCCGTGCACCAGTTGATGACCCCGGTCGAGCGGTTGATCACCGCTTCGGTTGGCACCACGCTGGATGATGCGGTCGAGATTCTTCAGGAACACCGCATTGAGAAGCTCCCCCTAGTGGACGACGAGGGCAGTCTCAAGGGGCTGATCACCGTCAAGGACATTATGAAAAAGCGTGACTTTCCCCGCCGAGCCACTGATGCGCAGGGCCGGCTGCTGTGTGGCGCAGCCATCGGCGTGGGCGAGGGAGCCATGGCCCGATTGGAAGCGCTGGCGGCCAAGGATCTGGACCTGGTCGTGATCGACACGGCCCACGCCCACACCGCGGGTGTGCTGGACACCGTCGAGCAGGTCAAGGCGCGGCATCCTGACCTGGTCCTGGTAGCCGGCAACGTGGTGACCGCCGAGGGTACCCGCGACCTGATCGCCGCCGGGGCCGATGTGATCAAGGTTGGGATCGGGGCTGGTTCCATTTGCACCACGCGGGTCGTAACGGGCTCGGGGATGCCGCAGATTACGGCCATCCAGGCCTGTGCCGAAGAGGCCCACCGTCAGAACACGACCGTTATCGCTGATGGTGGCATCAAGTACTCCGGAGACATTACCAAGGCCCTGGCTGCCGGCGCCAATGCGGTGATGCTCGGCAGCCTGCTGGCCGGCTTGGAGGAGTCGCCCGGCGAGCTGGTCATCTATGAGGGACGGCGCTTCAAAGAGTATCGAGGCATGGGCTCACTGGGCGCCATGAAGGGCTTGGCCCGTGACCGTTATGCCAGCGTCGCAGGTGGCGGCGATCAGGGTGCGGACAAGCACGTCCCCGAGGGCATCGAAGGCCAGGTGCCCTACAAGGGGCCGCTGACCGAGTACGTTTTTCAGCTGATGGGCGGCCTGCGCTCGGGCATGGGCTACGTGGGCGCCGGCAGCCTGGCCGATCTACGCGCCAAGGCCCAGTTTGTGCGCATCAGCCACGCCGGGCTCATTGAGAGCCACCCCCACGGCGTGATCGTGACCAAAGAGGCGCCCAACTATCCGATGGGCCGGCAGTAGGGCGAATCTGAAGTTCGTCCTCCGAGAATGTAGGTGTCCGATCTGAGGTTATTCCGTTCAGACGTTCAGCTAGGGGGGCGCGGCCCAAGCCCCACGAGAACAAATCGATGTCCGGTCTGACGACATCGCCGCCGCCGCTTCCTCGTCGGAAACGTATCGCATCATCTGTTGGCCCAGAAGAATGAACACACTCTACATCGTCGGCACCCCCATCGGCAACCTGGAAGACATCAGTCCCCGGGCGCTGCGCGTTCTGCGTGCGGTCAGCTTGATCGCCTCAGAGGATCCGTCGCGCACCCAGCGCCTGCTGGCCCGCTACAATATCGAGACGCCGATGATGCGCTACACTGACGCGTACGAGCGCAAGAAACAACAGCGGATGCAAGCAATCCTGGATGCGTTGGTGGAGGGCGACGTGGCCCTCGTCTCGGAAGCGGGGATGCCCGGCCTGGCCGATCCTGGCTACGAACTGATCACCGTTGCCCAGGAGCAAGGCGCGCCGGTCGCGCCCGTGCCCGGTCCTACGGCGCTGTCCACAGCTTTGTCCGTAGCGGGTATCGAGTGCGACCGTTTCATCTTTCTTGGATTTCTACCCCGCAAGCAGAATGCCCGGCGTGATCTGCTGGCCCCGTTGGTCGGGGGTCCGTTTGCTCTGGTCGCCTACGAGTCGCCCCATCGCTTGCTGGATACCCTGGCCGACCTGGCAGGCCTGTTCGGCGACCGGCAGCTGGTCGCTGCCAGCGAACTGACCAAACTCTACGAGAAGGTCCGGCGCGGCACGCCGGCCGAACTCCTGGCCCACTTCCGCCAACACAAGCCACGAGGCGAGTTTACGCTGGTCGTCGCCGGACCCCAGACCTAGGCTTTCGGGACCCCTAAAGTGCGTGCTCGTCAAGAGCCGTAGGCATTCCTTTGGAATCAGCGGTGAGTGACGGCTGATGTCACGCGGGCGCGTAGCTCGTCCGGCAGGTAGGTAGTCGCTTTGCGCAGCATCAGGGCGCGATGGCGGCGACCGACCTGCTCCGCCAGCCAGTCGGTCACCAGGTTGGGGTAGTGCTTGCCCAGCGTTTTCAATCCCCAGCCGACGCCCTTGACGGCGTCCATCTCCCACTCTTCGAACATGGGCTCCAGGAAGGTCAGCAGCGTACTAGCCCGGTCGCTCAACTCGGGCGCACCCCGTAGGCGCTTGGCCCAAAAGTGGATGGCCACACCCACGGCCCGCCGCACCCAGCGGTTTTCGTCGGCGCGCCAGGAGGCCAGACGGACCAGCGCCGCGTCGAACTCGCGCACCAGGGCCGGTCCGGGCACCCGCTCACCCAGGCTGTCGGCCCCGTACCAGGCATCGGCGGCGACGATGAACTCGCGGCAGCGGTCACAGGCGCCGTCAGGGTCGCGGTCCAACTGCGCTCGCAGCGCGCTGCCGATGATCACCCAGCCGCCCATGGTCCCTTCGGCGGCGATGCGCGCCAGGAAATCGTTGGTCTCGACCAGCGGCCCGCTGCCCACCGACGCGCCGATGCGGTCCAGGTAGCGGAAGGGCGTGCGCTCGGCCAGGGTCGGGGCCAGGAGGGCGTAGGCTTGCACCGGTTGCTCGGCTTGGACCAGGGCAGTCAGGCGCCGGCCCAGGTCATCGGCTTTCTTGGCGTTCATCGAACCCTCCGTATCAAAGAGCCCCCTCGCAATGAGGGGGCTCTGTCTTATTCGCCCGATGGCAGGAATCTTGGCAGCGATGTCACTCGCTCTGCGTCCCCCCGCCAGTGAGAGATCTCGTCGTCGTCGGGAAAGCGGAAGAGGATAGTGGCTGTGTCGGGCAGTTGGACCTTGTCGCCGGGCGCCAGGTCGGCCTTGTCCTCCCTTTCCTTGACCGGCCGCCTGGGCAGGCTAAAGATGCCGATCTGCCCTCCGGGCGCGCCCTCGCGATGGTAGCGCTTCTCGATGGTTGCCAGGCCCAAGATCAATCCGTCCACGTCCACGGCGGCGCTGGTCACCCAACCGATGGCCCGACCCCGGCGATTGATCACCGGGTCGCCGGTCTTGGGCATGCGCACGCCCTTGTCGTTCATGCGGAAGCGGGCGACCTCCATCGTTCGCTCCTGCTCCCGCTCCATGTGGGCCGTCCGCCCGATGAAATAGGGCTTGTGCAGCTTTACGTACGCGCCAAAGCCAGCCCCGGTTGGCGAGATGTCAAAGGGGCCGGCCAGCTCGTGGCCGTAAAGGGGCAAGCCGGCTTCGGTGCGGGTCGAATCGCGGCAGGCCAGGCCACACGGTTGCAGGCCAAAGGGCTCGCCGGCCTCCAGCAGCGTTTCCCAGAAGGCCAGCGCCCGGTCGGGATGGACGAAAATCTCGTAGCCGATGTCCTCGCCAGTGTAGCCAGTGCGGGCGATGACGAGGTCAAAGGGCTCGCCTGAGCGGGTCGAAGGGCCGGCCAGTTTACATTCGATCAACCCTGTCTTGGGTACGCGCCCCAGCCGGTCTTGCACATGGGGGTCGCCGGTCAGGCTCTGGAGAATCGCCAGTGAGGCCGGACCCTGGAGCGCCAGGTCGACGCGCATGTCGTCGCCAGAGGAAGGGTCCTTCAGGTTGCGGATGATGGCCGGGCGCAGCACCTTCAGGTCGGGCCGCTCCCGATCGATGAGCACCTCACCGTTGTTGACGGCATTGAGCCAGGCCCAGTCCTTTTCGGCATTGGCAGCGTTGACCACCATCAGGTACAGGTCCTTTCGCCGACGGTAGACGATCAGGTCGTCAATGACTCGGCCATCCTGATCAAGGAGGAAATTGTAAAAGCTCTCACCTGGTTCAAACCAGCGAGCGTAGTTGCTCAGGACCAGATCTAGGAACTCGGTGGCGTGGGGGCCACTGACTTCGAACACACCCATGTGGGCCACGTCGAACAGGCCGGCAGCGTTGCGCACGGCGTTGTGCTCGTCGAGCACGCCCGTGTACCAGACCGGCATCTCCCATCCGGCGAAGGGGATGATCTTGCGGGTGTGGTCCTTGTGCCAGTCGTAGAGGGGCGTGCGCCTCAGGGGCTCGTCTTCTGGTTCGGCAAACTGGAAGACAGGCAGTTGTGGATTAGCTCGCGCGGCGTCCAGGCTGCGGCAGCCGACGAAGTAGGGCACGTGCAGCGCAAAGCGGTCGTCGTGGCCGGCGTTGTAGAGGTCCAGGCCGGAGGGGCGGCCCGAGTCGGGGCCGTAGCCTTTGTACTGGCGATAGTCGGGCAGCCCGGCCTCGGCGCGGAGGGCTTGGAACGTCTCGCGACTGCCGGGCGTCGCCCCAGCCTCGAGCAGTTGGTCGTAGACAGCTTGCGCCTCATCCGCCGGTGCGACCAACTCGACATACTCATCCCCGTGCCAAAACGCCCCGAGTCCCCGGTCCCCCGATTTCCCGATTTCCCTCGCCCGGGGGCCACGCAGCGCCAGCAGCACGATCTTGTCCATCTGCCGCAGATCCTCGACGAGGGTCGGACCCTCGACCTTGCGAAAGACGTCTTTGTGGTCGAAAATCGTATAGCCGTCGGCCAGGGCGCGGAGCCAGGCCTTGACCCGCTCGTGGTTCTCGGGATTGGTACGAAGCAGATAGCGGTCGCGGTCCATTTCATCCCGGGGAAGACGTAGGATGGACACATCGTCTATCACGGCCGCATCCTCGTCCAGGATTAAGGCCAGCTGGCAGTCGCCGACCGCCAGCGCGCCCACGTCGCTGGTTAGGATTTGCTGCATGGCCGGCTCGACTCGGTCGCGGTCGCCCGAGACCAGGAGCAGGCCGCTGTCGCTCAGGTCAAACAGGACGGCGCCGGTGCGGGCCGCCGCCAGCTCCGCCTTGAGGCCAGGGCCATCTGCTGCCTCGAGGCCGGGGTGGCGGCTGGGCTGGCTATTTGACAAGGTGTAGTAGTGTGGATACTGACTGCCCTGGTCCTCCGTCTCGGCAACACCTTTGGCGGCCAGTTCGGCGACCTCGTGCTTGATCTCTTCAAAGACATCCAAGTCGATCTTGCCGCGCGGCAGCTCGCCGGTCAGGCCGGTGTAGCTAAACGGCCGGATGTGGGTCACGGTCTTGTGAATGAGGCGGGCTACCTCGTCTATCTCGGCCGGGCCATAGCCCCGCTGGGTCAGCCAAGGCGTGCCCAGTCGGATGCCCATGCCCAGGGCTGTCTCTATGTCGCCGGGGATAGTGTTTTTGTTGGCCACAATGCCGGCCAGATCCAGGATTCGCACCGCTGGCTCGCCACGCAGAGGGAACCCGGTGTTGGTTTCAACGCCGTTCAGGTCGAGCATGCAGAAGTGGCTGTCCGTGCCTCCGTACGCCAGCTTCGATCCACGCTTCTGCAGACCCTCGGCCAGGGCGGCGGCGTTTTCCTTGATCTGCCATTGCAGCCGCTTGAAAGGCTCCGTCTGGGCAATCTTGAAGGCCACAGACATGGCCGCAAATTTCTGGGTGTGGGGACCACCCTGCTCGCCTGGGAAAACAGCCAGGTCGATCTCGTTGGCCAAGTCCGCATCGGTGGTCATAATGACCGCGCCGCGCGGGCCGCAGAGGGTCTTGTGCGTGGTGAAGGTAATGACATCGGCGATACCTACTGGGCTGGGAAAAGCCCCGGCGATGACCATCCCTGCGGGGTGGCTGATATCGGCCAACAGCACCGCGCCTACCTCGTCGGCGATGCTGCGAAAGGCCTCCCAGTCGGGCGCCCAGGGATAGGAGGTATAGCCGGCGATGATCATCTTGGGCTTGTGCTCGCGAGCCAGGTCGCGGATCTCGTCGTAGTCGAGCTTGCCGGTGACTTTGCTGACGCCATAGCTGATCACGTGGTAGCGCTTGCCCGAAAAGTTGAACTCGCTGCCGTGGGTCAGGTGCCCGCCCTGATAGAGGTCCATGCCCATGACCACGTCGCCCACGTCCACGACGCAGTCATAGACGGCCAGGTTGGCCGCCGCGCCCGATAGGGGTTGGACGTTGACGTAAATATTCTCCGACG
>JASFTJ010000136.1:0-6511 GCA_050053615.1 Anaerolineae bacterium
GACCCGAAAGGACGGGGCTGAGAGGGCGAATCAGCCTGGCAGCTTGGGGCTTTCCGGCGATCCTGGGATTCCCGCTGAGTGAATTCTCGTTCGCGGTCCAAGGTCCATGCTGGTGATAGTATCTCCTCCCGCGATGCTCTCCTGTCGCACCGAGGAATGGAGGCTCCGGGTATGGTGCAAATGGCAATCTCTGGGATAGTGATACGCGGAACTTGCGCTTTCCCTAGAATTATGGCATAATGGCGTTCGCTTGTGATCAGACAAGGAGGGGTATGACATTGCTGTCAGACTATAATTTTATCGGTGTTTATGTTGTTGTAGCGATCGCCTTCCCCTTCATCGCGCTGGGGTTTGCCTGGTTGCTACGGCCCAAGAAGCCCAATCCTGTCAAGACAGACACTTACGAGTGCGGCCTCCAGACCATTGGAGATACATGGGTGCAGTTCCGCGCCCAGTATTACATTTACGCTTTGGTCTTTGTCGTTTTCGACATCGAGGCTGCTTTTTTGTTCCCCTGGGCAGTGGCCTACGACAAAGTTGGACTGTGGGCCCTGGCCGAGGCTTTCCTCTTCCTGGCCATCCTTACTGTTGGGCTAGTCTACGCTTGGCGCAAAGGTGCACTTCGCTGGCAATAACTAGTACCCAGGTATCCTTTATCGGTTAACTGGGTATTGGGTATTGGCTAGTGGATATTAGGAGATGCGTATGGACTATATTCTGAACTTCTGGGTTAGGTTTGGGGCCACGGTGACCGATCTGCTGTCCAGTTGGGGGGTGCCTGGATGGGGCGTGAATCTGATCGCTGACATCCTGGGCGTACTCATCCTGGTGGTGTGTGGGGTCATGGCTGTCATTATCTTCACACCGATGGAGCGCAAAGTGATCGCTCGCATGCAGGATCGACCGGGTCCGAATCGGGTGTGGCCTTACGGCCTGCTTCAGGCCCTGGCCGATGCCATCAAGATGTTGACCAAGGAGGATGTGACCCCTCACAATGCCGATCGTTTGCTCCACATGCTGGCGCCCATCCTGGTGGTGATTCCTGCGGTGCTGGTCTATGCGGTATTGCCCTTTGGACCCAAGGTCATTGGCAAAGATCTCAACGTAGGCGTCCTCTATGTCGTGGCTCTGGGCTCGATCCACGTCCTGGCTGTGCTGATCGCCGCCTGGGGTTCGAACAACAAGTTCGCTCTGCTGAGCGCGTTCCGCGTGGTCAACCAATTGCTGGCCTACGAGGTGCCGATGGTGCTCTGCATCCTTACGGTGATCATCTTTACCAAGACGATGTCCATGCAGGGGATCGTCGAGGGTCAGACGATTCCCTTCTTTGTGGTCACGCCCATCGGGTTCCTCATCTTTCTGATCAGCGCCCTAGCCGAGGCCAACCGCTCGCCCGAGGATCTGTTGGAGGCTGACTCGGAGATGGTGGCTGGCTACATCGTGGAATACAGCGGCATGAAGTTCGCCATGTTCTTTATCGCCGAGTATGTGAACATGTTTGCCGCGGCAATCTTGATTTCGACCTTGTTCCTGGGCGGCTGGAAGTTCTTTGGCCTGGAGGACCTGGCGCCGGTGCTCACCCCCGTTATCGTCTTTGCCAAGGCGGCATTTGTGATTTTCTGCATGCTCTGGTTCCGGGCCACATTCCCACGCATACGCTTCGACCATCTGGTCGGCTTTGCTTGGAAGTTTCTGGTGCCAGTGTCCCTGGTCAATCTGCTGCTGGCGGCCTTTGTGGTCAAGGTGACAGATGACATTTTGGGACAGGCAGGGCTGATGCTGTTGAGCAATATCATCGTCCTGATCGTGACTGGCATCATTTTGAACCGCGCGGCGCGCAAGGCCAAAGAAGCCCCGGCTCTCAAGCGCATCGTGGCGGTGGAAAGGTAGGCACCCATGGAGATTACCGTACCCCACGTCGTATTCATCATCTTGAGCGCGGTAGCCCTAGTGGGCGCCGTGGGCGTCGTCTCCAACCGCAACCTGTTTCGGGCTGCGCTCTTTTTGGTGCTCTCGTTCGTAGGTGTGGCTGGGTTCTATATCCTGCTGGAAGTGGAAATCCTGGCCATGATCCAGTTGCTGGTCTATGTAGGAGCCATTGCCATTCTCATCATCTTTGCCATCATGCTTTCCCGGCAGCTCATGTCGCCAGGGTTCAGGGCCCGCAATGAGCAATGGCTCGGCGGGCTGTTGGTGGCCATTGCCTTGTTCGCTGTCCTGGTCTTTGTGCTTCTCTCGGTGACGTGGCCCACGGCCCAGGCCGACGTCCCCGACGATGCTATCGTCGAGTTGGGGAAAGCCCTGGTTCAGCCGGACAAGTTTGTCCTGCCGTTCGAGGTGGCTTCGGTGCTGCTGCTGGTGGCCCTGGTCGGGTCGGTCATCATCGCCCGGGAAAAGTAAGCGAGGAGGGAACGCCTATGCAAATTCCGTTGTCCTGGTATCTTGTTGTAGCTGCAGCCCTGTTCTGCATCGGCCTGTACGGCGCGCTCTCCCGCCGTAACGCCATCGGCATCCTGATGGGCGTCGAGCTGATGCTCAACTCGGTGAACATCAACCTGCTGGCTTTCTGGCGACACGTCGAGGCGGCGCGAGGCACACTGGCCGGTCAAGTATTTGCCATTATCGTTATCACAGTGGCCGCCGCGGAGGCCGCCGTTGGCTTGGCCTTGGTCATCGCCGTTTACCGGAACCGCAGAACGGTGGACGTCGAAGACGTAGACCTGATGAGGTTATAGAGGAGCGAGGAGTCCATGACCGAATTCTTTTTCAATCTGACCTGGCTGGTCCCGCTCTTTCCCCTGGCAGCCTTTGCCTGTATCGTTCTGTGGACCAACCGCAACCGGTTGCTCAGCACGTGGGTGGCTTGGATTGGCATCGGCCTGTCGTGGATCTTGGGCTGGACGATTTTTGCCCTCTCCTGGGGGGATATCCACCACCTGACGCCGCCAAGCGGGAGTCACCCTGTGCCACTCTACACCATCCCCACCGGCACGGCTGCGCTAAAGATCGGCTTCCAGGTAGATACCCTGACGTCGGTGATGCTGTTCATGGTGCCCTTTGTCTGCCTGATGATCTTTATCTATTCCAAGGGCTACATGAATTACGGCACCAAAGAGGTGGACCCTCGTTACTCTCGCTTCTTTGCCTACATCTCGCTCTTTGCCTGCGGGATGCTGGGCTTGGTCGTGTCCGACAACCTGGTCGCGCTGCTCATCTTCTGGGAGGTAATGGGCCTCTGCTCCTATTTGCTCATCGGCTTCTGGTTCGACAAGACCTACGCTGATCCGAAGCGGATCACGCCCAAGCAAGCTGGTCTGAAAGCCTTCCTCACGACGCGCATCGGCGACGTGATCATGCTGGCCGGGATGCTGCTGCTCTATTCCCAGACCGGCTCGCTGACCTTCCGCGAGATTTTTAGCCACGAGACGCTGGAAATGCTGGCGACAACTCCGGCCTTTGGCAGCGTGCCCTGGGCCACGGTCATTGCCCTTCTCATTTTCGGTGGGGCGGTGGGCAAAAGCGCCCAGTTCCCGCTGCACGTCTGGCTGCCCGACGCGATGGAGGGTCCGACCCCGGTCAGCGCCCTCATCCACGCGGCGACCATGGTCTCGGCCGGCGTCTACCTGGTGGCTCGCACCTTCCCGCTCTTTGTGGCGGTTGAGGGCGGTGCCCAGCTTGGAGTCGTTGCCTTTATCGGCGCGTTTACAGCTCTATTCTCCAGCACCATCGCCGTTGCCCAGAACGACATCAAGCGTGTGCTGGCTTACTCAACGGTGAGCCAGTTGGGCTATATGATTGCCGCGCTGGGCATCGGCGCCTACGTGGCTGCCGTGTTCCACCTCATCACCCACGCGTTTTTCAAGGCGCTGCTGTTTCTCGGCTCCGGTTCGGTGATCCATGGCGTGGAGCATGGACACCATCATGCTCACCACGAAGGGCACAAAGAGCACGGCGAGTTTGATGCCAACGACATGCTGAACATGGGCGGCCTGCTGCGCCGCATGCCGGCCACCGGCTGGACGTTCATCATCGGCGCGCTGGCCTTGACCGGCATCTTTCCCTGGGCCGGCTTTTGGAGCAAAGACGAAATCCTGGCCGACGCTTGGCAGGCGTTTGTGCATGGCGGTCATTTTGGCGTGACTACCGCTTGGGCCTTTTTTGCCTGGCTGCTGCTGACAGTCGCCGCTTTCCTGACCGCCTTCTATACCGGCCGGCAAGTCTTTTTGACCTTTGCCGGCAAGCCCCGCACCGAAGCAGCGGCCCACGCTCCCGAGAGCGTGCCTAGCATGACCTGGCCGTTGATCATCCTGGCTGTCTTTGCCACGTTTCTGGGCTTGTTCGGCACGCCGTGGGCCAACCAGTTCTACGCCTTCATCGGCCATGAAGCCGAGATCATGGGCCATCACATTGCACACGGCGAGTTCAATCCCATGATCGCTGGCATCTCGCTGGGGGTGGCTGCCCTTGGCTGGCTTATCGCTTGGCTTGTCTATGGCCAGAACCCGCTGACCAAGCCGGTGGATCCACTGGAGAAGCCCCTTGGGCCGATCTACACGCTGCTCAAGAACAAATACTATTTCGACGAACTGTATGATGCCATCTTTATTCAACCAGCCATCGCCTTGGCCAGCGCTTGCTACAGCTTTGATGACATGATCGTCATTGACCCCATTGTCGACGCCGTGGGCCGCTTTGGCCGCTGGCTGTCCGACTGGCTGCGGCGGGCCATTGACAACCCCATCGTAGATGGCGCGGTCAACGGCGTGGGGACGGTGACGGCCTGGTGTGGCGAGTTCATGCGCGCCACCCAGACGGGCAAGGTGCAGAACTACTTGCTGGTGGCTGCAGTGACCGTCTTGTTGTTGCTGGCCTTGTTCCTGGTGCGTGCGTAGGGGATTGGAGCGAGTAGGGAGCGCTCTCCTGCGCCACCGGTTGCGGCCTTGGAGAACGCCGATTACTCTGAAATCATCGGAAGGTATCATTCACCGAGGAGGAAATAGATGGAGGACCTGCTTCTAACGTTTATCACCTTCGTACCGCTGTTGGGCGTGGTGCTGATCCTGCTCATTCCCAGTGATGATGAGCGGACCATCAAGAACGTGGCCATCGGCCTGAGTTTCATCCCACTGGTCTTGGCCATCCTGCTGTGGTTCGGCTACGACAAGGACGTGGGGGGCATCCAGTATCTCTTTGAGGCCGACTGGATCCCGGCCATCAACGTCTTTTACCGGGTCGGCGCAGATGGGTTGAATATCCCGCTCATCTTTCTGACAACGCTGCTGACCACCCTGGGCCTGATCTACTCGTCCTACACCATCACCAAGCGGGTCAAAGAGTTCTTTCTGCTCTTCCTGCTGCTAGAGATGGGCATGGTCGGCGTGTTCGTGTCGCTGGACCTGGTGCTCTTTTACGTCTTTTGGGAGATCGGCCTGGTGCCCATGTACCTGCTCATCGGCATCTGGGGCAAGGAAAAGGACCGCCCCCAGTACTCGGCCATCAAGTTCTTTCTCTACACCTTGATCGGCAGTGTAGGCATGCTCCTGGCCATCCTTGCCCTCTACTTCTACCACGGCACCTTCGACATCATGAAGCTAGCTCAGGTGGAGTCGCTCTTTGGCGGGGTTTCGTGGATTGCAACTCTGGCGTTTTGGGGATTCTTTATTGCCTTTGCCATCAAGGTGCCGCTTTGGCCGTTTCATACCTGGTTGCCCGACGCCCACACGGCGGCGCCCACGGCCGGCAGCGTCATCCTGGCCGGCGTGCTGCTCAAGTTGGGCGGCTACGGCATGATGCGCATCGCCCTGCCCATCTTTCCGAAACAATTCTGGTTCTATAGTTGGCAGGTACCGGTCATTCCCATTCTGGCTTTGCTGAGCATCATCTACGGCGCATTGGTGTGCATGGCCCAGTGGGACCTCAAGCGGTTGATCGCCTACTCCTCGGTAAGTCACATGGGGTACTTTATGCTGGGTGCAACCGCAGCAGCGGCAGCCTATGGACAGAAAAGTCTGGCAGATGCAGCGGCCATGGCCTCCAACGGCGCAGCGTTGCAGATGTTCAACCACGGCATTATCACCGGTGGTCTCTTTTTCCTGGTCGGCGTCATCTATGAGCGGGCTCACACCCGCGATTTGGCCTTGACGGATGAGAAGGGAGAGCCGGTCCGTGACGAACATGGCAAGGTGATCCCTGCATTCGGTGGCCTGGGCAAGATGACCCCCCATTACTACGGTATCTTTATGGTGACTGCACTGGCCAGCCTCGGGCTGCCCGGTCTGGCTGGGTTCTGGGCCGAGTTCTTTGTCTTCCGAGGCGCCTTCGAGATCATGCCCTGGTTCGCGGCCGTCGGTGTCGCCGGCATCGTGGTGACGGCGGCTTACATCCTGTGGAAGATCGTCCAGTACGTCTTCCTCGGCGATTTCAGCCTGGAGAGGTGGAAGGAAATCACCCACGGCGCCAAGCTGACCGACCTGCTGGCCTTCGAGAAGGTGACCATGTGGCCACTGGTCCT
>JASFTJ010000137.1:0-6509 GCA_050053615.1 Anaerolineae bacterium
AGCGGTCCCAGGGTGCGGCCCAGCTCGCCGCCGACCATCCAAAAGCCCATGCCCCGGCCCAACCTCTCGCCCGACAGACGTCCAGCCATGACCGGTGCAACCGAGTGCAACGTGGCAGAACTGAGACCCGCCACCATCAGCAGCAGAGCCAGCACGGCGTACGCGGGTGCGACGCCCAAAAGACTCATCGCTGTGGCAGTTACGGCAGGGGCCAGGATGACCATGTAGCGCAAGCTCACGCGGTCGGCCACGTGGCCGATGAAGGGTTGTAGGAGGGACGGCCCCTGCATGAACACCGTCAGCAGCCCCGCTCCGGTCTTTGTTAACATAAGGTTTTCGATAAAGGCCGGCAGGAGGGGGGAGAGGAAGGCAGTGTAGGTGTCGTGCATTGCGTGACCACCGCTGACGGTGAGCACGCCGCCTGTTTGGGATTGCTGGGCCTCAGAGGCGTCAGGAGACTGAGCAGTGGTGGCAGCTTCAATTGGCATGATACCTCTCGACTCTGGAGTGCTGTGGACAGAGGGGCAGTATCTCACACTGTCGACAGAATCTGCCCTTTCACGATTGTCTACGCAGAAATAGCTGTTTCAGCGGATAGGCGAGATTATAACCCCTTTTGTGCCGGAATCACTCCGGTTCAGGGCGCCGAGTTCTGATCCTCGCCCGATCCTGCGGATGGCGTCCGTAGGCCGGAGCAAAGCACCCGACGATAGGCCCTGACTCGCTCTGCTCGCAGTGGGCGCTTGTGTCCAACCAGCCATTTCAGTCCCTCCCGCGCCCACAAATAGACATAGGTCGCCAGCAAGAACCAGCGCAGAAACTCGGCTTGTAGGGCGCCGTGATGCTTGTGGAAATAGCTCACCTTGCTGCTTTGAAAATGGATGTGCCGCGCTGGAACCACCTGCTCGCTGCTCTTGCCCTCGTGGTGGATAATGGTAGCGGTGGGTAAGTAAATCACCTCCCAGCCAGCCTCCTTGATGCGCTTGCACCAATCCAACTCCTCGGAATACATGAAAAAGGTCTCATCCAGGCCGCCCACCTGCTCGTAGACTAGGCGGCGGACGAGGAGGCAGGCGCCCACCACCCAATCTACCGACTGGATGCGGAGTTTGCCCGCGTTGGGGGTATCCGCCATGTAGTACCGGCGTAGGATGCGGTTGTCGGTCCACCATTCCTGCACTACGGTGCTTTCCACCAGCGCCGTCGCAAAGGTGGGAAAGCGTCGCCGCGACGACTGCAGGCTGCCGTCGGGATAGCAGAGTTGGGGGCCGAGCGCGCCGACTTGGGGATGGTCGTCCATGTAGCGCACCATCGTGGTCAGGGCGTCGTCCACGACTTTGGTGTCGGGATTCAGGAGCAGCAGATAGCGACCCTGACTGAGGGCCAGTCCCTGATTATTGGCAGCGGTGAATCCTCGGTTTTCGCTATTGACGACAAGCTGCACATTCGGAAACTCGGTACGAACCATCTCTGGGCTGCCATCGGTGCTGGCATTGTCCACGACAATGATTTCGGTGTGGGGTTTGGGATGTGTGGGGGTGGGAGCTTGCCCTTCAGTCTCCAGCCTCGAGTGTACGGCATCCAATACCGAGTTTAGACACAGGCGGAGCAGATCTCGGACGTTCCAGTTTACGATAATGACGGTCAGGTCTACCACATGCCCTATCCCTGGGGGTTACTTCTGCCGGGAAATCGTATAGTCCGCCAACTTTTCCATGATGGCCCGAGATTCACTGCGGGGCAGGGACTCCAAAGCTACCTTGCCCTGAGCAATGAACTCCCGTGCTCGTTCCATGGCCTGTGCTACAGCCCCCGACTCGCGGATGGCAGCGACGACCCCTTCTACCAACTCCCCATCGTCCTTGCCGCGCACTACAACCGACACTTGTTCGTCGTCAGGCTGCATCCGCAAATAATAGAGTACTGGCAGCGTCACGATCCCTTCCCGGAGATCGCTGCCCACCGGCTTGCCTAGCATGTTTTCATCACCGCGAAAGTCGAGTACATCATCAATGATCTGAAAGCCTGTTCCCAAGGCTTGCCCGTACTCTCGCAGCGCGGCGACCTGTGCTTCGGGTGCGCCGCTGAGCACCGCTGCTGCCTCGGTGGCGGCAGCAAAGAGGGAAGCGGTCTTGGCGTGAATGCGCTGGTCGTAACGAGCCAAGGCAGCCTGCCAAGCCTCATCGCTATCCAGGCGAGGTACGTTGTGACGGTCAAAGATCTGGCGCAGTTCCCCGCTACAGATGATCATCAGTGTGTTGGCAAAGATGTCCATCACTCGTACGTGGTTCGTTTCAGCGGCCAGTGCCGCTGCCCGGGCAAAGAGATAGTCACCCGTGAGGACGGTGACCCCTGCGCTCCAATTGGCGTTGAGGGTCGGATCGCCCCGGCGCAGCAACGCCCCGTCAATCAGATCATCGTGGACGAGGGTGGCTGTGTGCAGCATTTCGACCGCCGCCGCCAGCGATACAAGTCTGTCCAAGTTTGCTGAACAAACACGGCCGGCAAGCAACGCAAGGGCAGGGCGCAGGCGTTTGCCGCCGCTGTCCAATAGGCTCTGAACGACCGCCGTCAGTTGGGGATATTCGGGGTGTGTCGGCTCGCGCATCTTGTGCTCGACCCGTTCCAGATCGGCTGCTAGTGGTTCCAGCAAAGGGATCGTCTTCAAGCTACATCCTCATTTCAGTTCGAAGGAAAAAAGGCGTTGGGCATTGGCCGAGGTCGCCTCTGCCAGCTTGGCCAGCGGCATGTCCCTCAGGGCGGCGATTCGCTCGGCCACGAACCGGACGTAGCCAGGCTCGTTGCGCTCGCCACGGTGTGGATTCGGCGTCAAGTAGGGGCAGTCGGTTTCCACCAGGAGGCGATCCAACGGCAGTGCCCGCACGATGTCGTGCAGCTTTCGTGCACTGTGGTAGGTCACCGGCCCCGAGATCGAAACATAGAAGCCGAGCTCGATGGCGTGCTCGGCCATGTCCAGGTCGCCCGAAAAGGTGTGGAGCACCCCCAAACGCCCCGCCAGCGATGGGTTATGCAGCCCCGCTGCCCAGTCCGTCAGGATGTCCATGATCTCGCCGTGGGCATCCCGGTCGTGGATGACAACCGGTTTGCCCAGTTTGGCAGCCCAGGCTAGCTGGGCCTGGAAGGCCCGTCGCTGTTGGTCTCGCGGCGACAGGTCCCGATAGAAATCTAGACCGATCTCGCCCACGGCCACGACATTGGGATGCTGCGCCAGCTCCCGCAGTTCGGCCAGAGCGGCCCCGTCCAGCTTCTTGGCGTCGTGGGGGTGCATCCCTACAGCAGCATGGATCCAGTCGTATTCCTCCGCCAAGGCCACGGCCCGCCGGCTGGAGACCAGATTGGTGCCCACGTTTACAATGGCTACTAGGCCCGCCGTTTGCGCCCGCTCGATAACGGCTTGCCGGTCGGCGTCGAATTGGGGAAAGTCGAGGTGAGCGTGGCTGTCAATCAGCGTCAATCTTTTAACCCCGCGATGCGCAAGCCATCCTCCAGGATCGGCTGAACGCGTTGCCCTTCGGTCGTCTCGCAATAGACGCGAATGATCGGTTCGGTGCCGGAAAAACGGATGAGGAGCCAGCCGCCGTCGGCCAGGCCGAATTTAAAGCCGTCGGTCGTGTCCAGGCCGGTCACTCCCAGACCGCCGATGGTTTCCGGATCGGCCTCCACGATGCGCTGGCGGGTCGCATCGCGCTGGTCGGACGGGAACCGCCGGTCAATGCGGTCGTAGAAGTGTGGCCCCACCTGGCTGTAGAGGTAGTCGATGAGCTGGGACGGTGTCTTGCCCATGCGCACCATCAGATCCAGGAGGTACAGCCCAGCCAGGATGCCGTCGCGCTCCGGTACGTGGCCGTGGAAGGCATAGCCCCCGCTTTCCTCGCCGCCGATGAGGGCGTCGGTCTCTAGCATCTTGGGGGCGACGTACTTGAAGCCGACGCCGGTCTGGTAAACAGGCACGTCATAGATCTTGCCTAGTTTCTCCAACATCGAGGTGGTGGACAGCGTCTTGACGATGGGGCCTCGCTCGCCCCGGACCTCCAGGAAGTACATCGCCAGCAGGGCATAGACCTGAAGCTGGTTGATAAACTCCCCGTGTTCATCGCCGACGCCCACTCGGTCGGCATCGCCATCGTTGATGATGGCCACGTCGGCACCGATCTCTTTCACCTTGGACAGACCTACATCCGTGTTGGGCGGGATCGGCTCGGGTCGGCTCATTTCTGGGAAAAGAGGATTGCGCTCGGCGTGGATCTCGATCACCTTGGTCTTGCCGCCCCCTAGGATACGGGGAAACCAGCTCGCACCGTTGCCCCACATGACGTCCACCAGCACGACAAGTCCGGCGTCCTTGATCGGTTGCACGTCTATAAGCCGATCAATTTGCTTCAAATAGGACGGTGCCGGATCAAAGTAGGTGATGGCTCCCTGGTCCAACGCCTTGTCAAAGGCTGTGCGTTTCACTCTCTCGATACTGGGGATGCGGCCCTCTATCTCCCGCAGGCCGTCGGGCGCGATCGCCCCGCCGTGTTCATCGCGCACCTTGAAGCCGTTGTCGGTGTGGGGATTGTGGCTGGCGGTGATGTTGACCCCGCCGACTGCCCCCTCGGCCACCACCGAGTAGGAAATGACGGGCGTCGGGGTCGCGCCTTCAGTGAGCAGCACACGAAATCCATTGGCAGCCAGCACCTCAGCCACCGCGGCGGCAAAGTACTCTGATGCAAAACGCTTGTCGTGGCCTACGATGATCTTTTCGCCCTTTTTGCCCTGGTCCAGCATGTACGAGGCAAATCCTTGCGCGCAGCGACGCACGTTGTCAAAGGTATAGTCTTCGGCGATGCGCGCTCGCCAGCCGTCGGTGCCAAATTTGATCGTCGAAATCATTGTGTTATGTCTCCTCGTCTACAGATCGTGCACCTGCTTCAAGTGCTCCAGATCCGCATCTACCATGATCTGGATCAGTTCCTCAAACGAGACCTCAGGCTCCCAGCCCAACGCTTTCTGCGCCTTGGCCGGATCGCTGACCAGGAGGTCCACTTCGGCTGGCCGGTAGAACTCTGGATCGACCACCACGTATTCTTCCCAGTCGAGGTCTAGGCAGCCAAAAGCCACCTGGCACAGCTCCCGGACCGAGTGAGTTTCACCCATACCCACTACATAGTCATCGGGGTCATCTTGTTGCAGCATCTGCCACATGGCTCGCACATAGTCACCGGCATAGCCCCAATCGCGGCGTGCATCCAGGTTACCCAGGTGTAACTCGTCTGCCAGGCCCAGTTTGATCTGCGCAGCGCCGTGGGTCACCTTGCGGGTGACGAACTCAAGGCCACGCCGGGGGCTTTCATGGTTGAACAAGATGCCCGAACAGACAAACAAATCGTAGCTTTCCCGATAGTTGACGGCGATCCAATGCCCGTACACCTTGGCCACCCCGTACGGACTGCGGGGATAGAAGGGCGTCTCTTCGTTCTGGGGCACCTCCCTCACCTTGCCAAACATCTCGCTGGATGAGGCTTGATAAAAGCGGGCATGGGGTGCTGCGTTACGCATGGCCTCCAACACCCTCGTGACGCCCAGTGCCGTGAATTCGCCGGTCAGCACCGGCTGCTTCCACGACACGGGCACAAAGCTCTGAGCTGCTAGGTTATAGATTTCGTCGGGCTGATGTTCGCGCACGATGTCAAGCAGCGAGATCTGATCCAAGAGATCGCCGTGGGCCAGTGTGATCTGATCCTGAATGTGCTCGATGCGCCCAAAATTGACGGTGCTGGAACGGCGTACCATGCCGATGATCTTGTACCCTTGGTTAAGCAGAAACTCTGCCAGATACGAACCATCCTGCCCGGTGATGCCGGTAATCAGCGCTACCTTTTTCATGAATGTTTGCTCCAGAAGAATCTATCCGTTAGATGAATCTTGTGACCGTTTTCTCATTTCTTTGCGCCAGTACTCAAGGATGTCCCGCAAGCTTTGCTCGAAGGGGATCGTCGCCTGCCAGCCGGTGCACGCCTGCAAGCGAGTGGCATCGCAGATCATCTCTGGGACGTCCGACGGTCGCATCCGTGCCGGATCTTGGCGCAAGGTAATGTGCGTCTGGCTCATCATTAGCAGATCGTCCAGCAACTCCTGAATCGCGTGGGATTCCCCCGAACCGACATTATACACTTGTCCCGGCTCCCCGTGGGTGATGAGCATCACGTACGCCCGTACGACATCACGCACATCGCTAAAGTCACGCCGGGCTTCTAGGTTGCCGACATCAAGGATCGGTTCTTGAAGGCCAAGCTCCACTGCAGCGATCTGGCTGGCAAAGTCGGACGCCACAAAGCCGACACGCTGGCGCGGGCCAATGTGGTTAAAGGAACGCACGCGGATGGTGTGGAGCTTGTGAGTCAAGTGATATTGCAGCCCAAGCATGTCTTGGGTGACTTTGCTGGTGGCGTAGGCGTTCACGGGACGCAACGGTGTGTCTTCGTCAATGGGTAGATCCTCTGGTG
>JASFTJ010000138.1:0-6506 GCA_050053615.1 Anaerolineae bacterium
CGGTCCAGTTGGAGCCGGCCCTCATCGTCGTGGATTCGCTGTCCAGCATCAGCAGCAAGGGGGAGAACAACGTCGAGGACGTGCGGGACCTGCTCGGATTCCTCAATCAACTGGCCCTCGATTCTCAGTGTGGGCTCCTCTTGGTCCATCACCTGCGCAAGCGGGGGATTCTGCCGATGATGGACCTGCTGACGGTGGACGATTTTCGTGGATCGTCGCACATTATCGCCATGTCGCGCAGCGTGATGGGCCTGTCCATCGTCAAGACCGGGCCAGAGCCGGATCGGAATGGCCCCCGCCGGCTGGAGATCGTCAAGACCAACCTGGCCCGCTATCCCAAGCCGCTGGGAATGGAACTCAAGCCGCTTCATCTGAAAGGCGTCTGGCTCGATTACGCCTCGGAGCCGCCCCAGCCCTACAAGCAGCCGACCAAGATCGACGAGTGCTCCGAGTGGCTGGTGAGCCTCCTGGACGAAGCCGGAGCGATGAGACCTCAAGAGATCGTCGCGCAGGCCGATGCCGAAGGCTTTAGCCGCAGGACGGTGTACCGAGCGCGGAGCAAGCTAGGCGACAAGATCGCCGACACAGCGGGACACAAGCATCCGGAGAATCAATGGACCCTCGCCGAGCCGGAGTGACTATGAAGCACCTCTCGAAGAGCTGGAACGAATAAAGGACTGCATCCAATGCGTGAAAACATTACCGAATTGAAAGCGAGAGTGGACCTGGCGGCGTTGGTCGAACAGAATCTAGGACCAGCGCAGAAGCAGCGCGGGCGCTGGTGGTGGTGGCTCTGCCCCTTTCACACCGAGAGCCGGGCCAGCTTCGGGGTGACGCCTGACAGTGGGCGCTTCAAGTGCTTCGGCTGTGGGGAAAGCGGTGACCACATCGACTATCTGGAGAAACGAGGTGGCCTGAGCACGGGACAAGCCATCGCCGAGCTGCACCGCATCGCCGGCCTGCCCGAGATGAAACGCCCGCCGAAACCCGCGCTTACGGGTTCGAGGGTCTACGACACGCCGCCATCCCCCACCTGGCAGGCGCGGGCGCGGGCTTTTGCGGCCTATGCCCAGGAACAGTTGTGGACCGATGCCGGAACGCCGGGGCTGGACTACTTGTGCTCAGGCGGCCTGGCCGAAGCGACGATCCGTCGTTTTGGGTTGGGCTGGAATCCCCATGTTCTCTGGGACGAAGCCCAACGCTGGGGGCTCAGTGGCGGCAAGGTCTACCTGGCTCGCGGCGTGGTCATCCCCTGTGAGGTGAGCGGCAACCTGTGGTACGTCAAGATTCGATGTTTCGACCCGAGGGGCAGACCCATCGTTCATCCTGGGGCCAAGTACGGCGGTCCCAGAGGTGGGAGGGGGGCCTTGTTCAACGCCGATGCTCTCCAAGCCAACGGCCGCCCCTTACTGCTGTGCGAGGGCGAGCGAGATGCGATGCTGGCGTACCAGGAACTGTCGGATATGGTGGACGTGGCGACGCTGGGCGGAGCAGGTAGACGGAGCCTGGGACATTGGAGCCTGTGGCTGCTGCCGTATCGGCAGATTCTGGCTGCCTACGACGCCGATCTGGCAGGACGCGAGGGTGCTATGTATCTGGCGAGCTTGTTCGAGCGGGTACAGGGGATCAGGGTGCCCCATGGAGAAGACCTCACCGGCTTTCACGCTGGTGGAGGGAAACTGAGAGCCTGGCTGCATTCTCACCTGAAGCAATCAGGCAGGTTTTCGCCTTCTCGTGGTTGTGAGGGAGATTTGCCAAGTCATCATGAAATCTAGAGAGCATCCCTACCCTCTCACGGTGGAAGGAAGCTACCGATATACAGGCCTGGAGATGGCCCAAACTGCGGCCCTGCCGGCCGTAGCCAGGGCGTTGGTGGAAGTGCTCAGAGAAAATGGTTGGCGGGGACACTCAGATTGTGGTATACTGGGCCCGGGGGTGGATCATGACGCGCGAGAAATGTCCATTCGAACCGGGTAGTTGTGTTTGGGCCTATTGCCGGGATAGCGGCGGCGAGGAACAGCAAGACAGTGTAGCCTCGCAACAACGGGCGATCGAGGAATACTGCCAACGGCACAGCCTCATTCTGGTCCACGTCTTTGCCGATGAGGCCAAGGTCGGATCCACGACAGTAGGGCGTGACAGCCTGGAGGATCTCCTATACCTGGCCCGTCAGGACCCCCAACCGGTGGACGGTATCATCTTTTGGGCCTTTGCCCGCTTGGCTCGCCGTCAACTCGATTCCCAATTCATCAAATCCGATTTGCGCCGTCGGGGCTACATTGTCCATTCCATGACCGACGACGTGCCCCTGGGCGAATTTGCTCCCGTTGTGGAAGCCCTTATCGACTGGAAGAACGAGCGCTATCTCAAGGACCTGAGCAGGGAAGTCAAGCGAGGACTAGCCGACCTGGCCAAGCAGGGATACGCGCCGGGCGGCTTCCCCCCACGCGGATACCTGGCCGAAAAGGTGCAGATTGGCGTCAAGCGGAGCGGTAAGCCCCGCCTGGTTAGCAGATGGGTACCTGACCCGGACATGGCCCCCAGGGTGGTACAAGCCTTCCAGATGCGCGCCGCCGGTGCGTCGTACCAGGAGATCCTTGAAACAACGCGAGTTTTCAGCGTCCGAAACTCGTACCCGACCATGTTCCGCAACAAGACCTACCTGGGGATCCGCAAATGCGGGGATCTGGAGATTAAGAATGCACATGAGCCGCTCATTTCTCGTGAGCTGTGGGACGCCGTGCAAGCGACGTTCAGGAAGAGGCCCAAGAAGGGTGAGGAGTGGCCCAAGGACAGGGAGCATGCGCGCCGCAAGAAGAGCCCTTTCCTTCTCTCCGGCTTGGCCAAGTGTGGTGAGTGTGGTGCGGCGATGATCGGCAAGGAAGACAAGAGCGGCCGGCGGGTGAATCCATTTCGATACTACCTCTGCAGCCGAAAGAACCGAGAAGGCTGGGGGTCTTGCCCAAGTGGCAAGATCGCTGCCGATGGACCAGAAAGGGCCGTGCTCCAGGAGGTGACCGACCGCGTTCTGACCACCGACTTTGTTGTGGCCCTGGTTGCCGAGGTGAACGAGTTGCTCGCCCAGGAGGAGCCTACCCTGGGGGTCCGAATGGGGGAGTTGCGCAGGCGGCTGGAAGAGATTGAGCGAGGGATCAACGTACTGCTCGATCTGGCCGAGCAGTTTGGGGCGGTCAGCGCAGCCGAGCGGCTGCTGGAGAGAGAGTCCGAGCGCCGCCAGGTGCGAGCTGAGCTGGCCTACCTGGAAGCGCAGCGAGACAGACAACGCCAGGAGGTGCCCCCAGAGGTGATCCAGGCAACGCTGACCGAGATGACGGAAACCTTTGACGGAAAAGACATCAAGGCCAAGCGAGCCTTGCTCAAAAAGATCGTGTCCAGCGTAGAGCTGGACAAGGAAAGAGGGAAGGTGTACGACACCTTCCCTCTTCGCGATGTTTGTGCGGACCTATATTGTGTACCCCCGGGGCGACTCGAACGCCCGCACACGGCTTCGGAGGCCGCTGCTCTATCCGCCTGAGCTACGGGGGCATATTTGTTTCATTCTAGCACAATACCGGAGCTTTGGCAAAACCGACATGAAGAAGCGTTCAGACTCCGGCGGCCAGTCGGTTTGCCCCAAGGCTGATTGGTTGCTGGCTCTCCCTTCGCGCGCGCCGGTTGGTTTCTTTCCTAGCCGCCTCAGGCATGATATAATCCGGGCATGATGCCTACTGCGACACGACTCTTTGATCGACCAGATGACCAAGTTGCTTGGGATGGGTTTGCCGCTGCCGCGCCGGGGGGTCACGTGCTGCAAAGTTGGCCCTGGGGTGAACTTAAGGCGCGCTTTGGCTGGCGTGTACGACGCTTGACCGTGGGCTCGGCGGGAGCGCAAGTGCTCTTCCGGCCCCTGCCGGGTGGACTGGGCAGCATCGCCTACGTGCCCAGGGGACCGATTGCCGACTATGAGGACGAAGCCGCTCTGCAATCGCTGTTCGATGCTATCCGGCCCCTGGCGCGACAGCAGCGTGCCATCTGCCTCAAGATCGAGCCGAACCTGGAGGAAAGCACAGCCCCAGCCGCAGCGTTGACGCAGCGGTTGTGCACACTCGGCTTCCGCCCCAGCCCGCAGACGGTGCAACCGCGGCGAACCCTCCTGGTGAACCTGGACGCCGAACCGGAAGAGCTGCTGATGCAGATGAAGTCGAAAACACGCTACAATATCCGCCTGGCTGGGCGCAAAGGGGTCACCGTCCGTCCTGGTGACGAATCAGACCTGCCCAACTTCTACCGCCTCATGGAGTCCACCGCCAAGCGGAACGATTTTGGCATTCACAGCCAAGCGTACTATGAAACCGCCCACCGGCTCTTTGTGCCGTCGGGCTCTGGCCAGTTGTTGCTGGCTGAGTACGAGGGTCAGCTCCTGGCTGGGTTGGTCGCCTTTGCCTTTGCCGACACAGCCTGCTACATGTATGGCGCCTCGTCGGACAAAGAGCGTCATCGGATGCCCACGTACCCGCTCCAGTGGGAGGCAATGCTCTGGGCCAAGGAGCAGGGTTGCAGCGCCTACGACCTCTGGGGCGTGCCTGACGCGGGCGAGGAGGCGCTGGAGGCCGAGTTTACCGAGCGCAGTGATGGGCTGTGGGGCGTCTACCGCTTTAAGCGGGGCTTTGGAGGACGACTGGCACGCACCGTCGGGGCCTGGGACCTGGTCTACGCGCGGCTTCGCTACCGGCTCTACACCCTAGCCGTGAGCTGGCTAGCCTCGTCTGCCACCCGCAGGCGGGGGGATGGTCCGGCATCGGGCAGGGGGGACGGCTGATGCACGTCATCCGCATGACCGACCCCCAGACCTGGGACCGTGCCCTGCTGGCACTTCCGAACCCCCATGTGCTGCAGAGCTGGGCTTGGGGCGCATTCAAGTCACGTCATGGCTGGCGCGCTGACCGCTTTCTCTTCCAGAAAGACGGCGGAACGGTGGCCGCCGCATCTGTATTGCGACGGAAACTGCCAGTGCTGCCGGTGTCGGTGCTCTATGTACCCAAGGGGCCGGTTTTTGACTGGACCGACCCCGTTTTGACCGCCCGCGTGCTCGCTGGCCTGGAGGACCTGGCCCGCGACTGGGGAGCGCTGTTTGTCAAGATCGATCCCGACGTCTACCACCCTGGTGATGCGCCGACTTTCTCACCTCGGCCCACAAGCGTGTCGATGCTGACTCATGTGCTGAAAGCACGGGGCTGGCGTTTCTCCGAGGACCAGATCCAATTCCGAAACACAATGCTTCTCGACTTGCGTCAGTCCGAGGAAAAACTGCTGGCGGCCATGAAGCAAAAGACTCGCTACAACGTTCGCCTGGCGAAGCGACGCGGCGCCACCGTTCACGAGGGCGTCTCCGCCGAAGCCTTGGACAGTTTCTACAAGCTATACGCTGTGACAGCAGAACGTCAGGGGTTTGCCATCCGCCCTGCCGACTATTACCTCGATGCCTGGGCGAGCTTTCTGGAGGCAGAAAAGGCGCACCTCCTTCTGGCCGACGTGAAGGGTGAGACCGTGGCGGGGCTTGTGCTCTTTACCTTCGGGCCTACGGCCTGGTATATGTACGGCGCATCCTCAAATCGACATCGGAAGCATATGCCGAACTACCTCCTCCAGTGGGAAGCCATTCGAAAGGCCCGAGCCGTCGGATGCAACCTCTACGACCTGTGGGGCGCGCCGGACCACCTGGACGAGTCGGACCCCATGTGGGGCGTCTATCGCTTCAAACGAGGCTTTGGTAGCCAATTGGCACGCGGCCTGGGCGCCTGGGACTTTCCCGCCAGCCGGATGGGCTACTGGTTCTACACCGTGGTTATCCCCCGGTACCTGGCCTGGCTGCGGGGACGACACCAGGTTGGACAACTTTAGATAGTTGACAATCGCCCCCATTCACCTATAATGGGAAACAGCCTGCCGACGAAAGGGACAAATGCCGAAATCTGACGGGCGTGGCGGGTTGCTGACTCGTCTGGCGCCCTGGGTTCTGATCCTAGGTCTGGTGGCTTTTCACGCCGTCAACAACTGGATCTGGCTGACGAAAAATGTGGTCATCCCTGGCTGGGATCGTCCGGCGCATCTGGGTCGCTCGCTGGCCTACTACGGTGCCCTGACCCCCCTCAGTTGGCAGGGATTGTTTGAAGCCACGGTGAAGGATCCCATCCGACCACCTCTCTTCTTTGCTTCGGCCACCCCGCTGTACTGGACCTTTGGCACCTCCATCGATGTGGCGATCATGGTCAACATCGCTTTCTGGTTGGTGCTCCTGGCCTCCATCTATGGGCTGGGCGCGTTCATCGGCGGTCGACAGTTGGGCATCTGGGGCGCAGTACTGACAGCCCTCGTGCCGTTGCTCTACGCCATGTCCCGTTCCTTTTACATCGAATTTGCCTTGGCCGCCCTGGTGGCGCTGTCCCTGTACCTACTGCTCGCCAGCAAGGGTTTCCAGCAGCGAGGCGCGGCGCTGGGCTTTGGTC
>JASFTJ010000139.1:0-6468 GCA_050053615.1 Anaerolineae bacterium
GTATCGTTGGTTAATGGGTACCAAGTGATCCCTCAAAGTGTCGTCGGGGGCATGAAGCGACACTGCCAGGTTGATGGGCAGTCCTTCCGCTGCCATCTGCCAGATGCCAGGCACCAGACCTACCGTTGATAGGGTGATCCGCCGCGCGCCCAGGTTGTAACCCCGATCATCGGCCAGCGTTTCGATAGCCTGCCACGTGGCTCTGTAGTTGGCCAGCGGCTCCCCCATACCCATTAGGACGACATTGTCAACGGGGTGCTCGGGAATCTGTACCTGTATTCCCAGTTGGTTGGCCTGCTGGATTTCTGCATCGCGGAGCACCCGAGCGAAATGGAGCACCTGGGCTACGATCTCACCGGGCGAGAGGTTGCGCGTCAGGCCACCCTGCCCAGTGGCGCAAAACCCACACCCCATGCCACAGCCCACCTGCGTCGAGATGCAGGCCGTGCGTCGATGATGGTAGTCCATCAGCACGCTCTCGATGGTGTTCCCATCCCATAGGCGGAACAGCACCTTCCGTGTCTGACCGCTGGCCGATTCTTGCTCGGCGAGGGGCTTCAGCACAGCTAGCTCCGTCTCGGCGGCCAGTCGCTGCCGCAGCGTCTTGGGCACGTTGGCCATGTCCTCAACGTCGTCCACCAACGAGGTATAGAGCCACAGCCACACCTGATCGGTGCGGAAACGCGGCTCGCCCCAGCTAGTCAATAATTCCTCCAACTCTGCGTAGGTCAGATCGTACAGCGCGATGTGCTCTGTCACTCCGTTCCCCTTTCACAAGTTCGTGCTGGCGTTCCCCGTCGCGGAACACCGGATCTCTTGCATGTGTTGCCTCAGTCGGCTGCTCGGCGCTCGGCAAAAAGAAACTGCTGCGACTGGCTCTCGCAGCAGCCTTTTTCCTCCTCGCATTCGAGATTGCCGAGACCTCAGGCTTTCAGACTTTCTCGATTGACAGTATGCCATAAAGTGACGATTTTGGCAATTCGGTCCATCCGCGAGGGACGTCCAGGATGCGCGTTCAGACGGGCTTATGGATGGCTCAAGCGGTGGGAGATGACTTTCAGGGTTGGGTACAGTTGGGAGTAGAGTGCATACCTCTGCTCATAGCCGGCTCTCAAGTCAGCTTGAGGGACCGTCGACCCCGTCTGCTTGACTGTGATCTGACAGGCCGTGTCGACGTCGGGCCACACGCCGGCCCCAACGCCTGCCAGCAGCGCCGCGCCGTAGGCCGCACCCTCGGTGGTGTTGACTGTCACCAGCTCGACGGCCAGCACGTCGGCCAGGATCTGCCGCCAGAGGGGGCTCTTGGCTCCACCGCCCGATAGACGCACCTGGCGGATCTCGGTCAGCCCCGCTGACTTGATCAGCTCAAAACTGTCGCGCAGGCCAAAGGCCACGCCCTCCAGCACGGCCCGCGTCAGGTGCGGCCGGCTGTGGCGCACGGTCAGGCCGACAAAGGCGCCCCGGGCCAGCGGGTCGGGGTGGGGCGTACGCTCGCCGGTGAGGTAGGGCAGGAAGAGCAGGCCCTCGCTCCCGGGCGGGATGTCTGCCGCCGGGGCCAGGAGCGCGTCGAACTCTACGCCCGGGGCCAACGTATCGCGGTACCAGCGCAGACTGCCTGCCGCTGAGAGCATCACGCCCATGAGGTGCCAGCGGTCCGGCGCGGCGTGGCAAAATGCGTGCAGGCGGCCCTTCGGCTCGACAAAGGGCTTGTCGGTGCTGGCAAAGACGACGCCCGATGTGCCCAGCGTCAGGACCACGATGCCCGGCTGCACCGCTCCGACACCCACCGCTTGCGCCGCCTGGTCGCCGCCGCCGCCGACCACCGGCGTGCCGGCCTGCAGACCGGTTGCCGTTGCCGCCTCCGCCGAGACGTGGCCGGTGACCTCCGGGCCTTCGTGGGTGGGGGGCAGCCACTCGACCGGGATCTCGAGCGCCTCCAGCACCTCCGATGACCAATCGCGGGTCTTGACGTTGAGCAGCAGGGTGCCCGCCGCCCCGGCCCGGTCGGTGGCGTACGCGCCCGTCAGCTTGAACCGGACATAATCCTTGGGCAGCAGGATGTGCCGCACCCGGGCATAGACCTCCGGCTCGTGCTGCCGTACCCAGAGGATCTTGGGCGCGGTAAAGCCGGTCAGGGCGTCGTTGCCGGTCACTTGGATGAGGCGCGCTCGGCCCAGCCGCTCTCGTATCTCGTCGCACTGAGCGCCCGTACGCTGGTCGTTCCACAGGATGGCCGGACGCAGCACCTCACCGGCATTGTCCAGCAGCGTCAGGCCGTGCATCTGCCCCGTGAGGCCTACGGCGACGACGTCGCTCTTGGAGATGCCCGTCTCCTGCAGGACCTGCCGGATGCTGTTGGCCGCACCGTCCCACCAATCGGCCGGATCCTGCTCGCTCCACAGCGGCTGCGGCGTAGAGAGGGCCAGCGGCGCGGTCGCCGCGCCAGCCACCTCCCCACGCTCGTCCATCAACAGCGCCTTCACACCGGTTGTCGAAGCGTCAATCCCCAGCAAGTGGGGCATCTGGTCTCCCTCATCCTGAACGGACGCGCCGCTCTCACCGGCGGGAGTGGGGAGATTACAGCTTTCGGCCATTCGAGGAAGGCGATTCGTTGTTGATCGTGGAGGCGGTCAAAGAGACCAACGCCAACAACTGACCCAAAGCCAAGGATAGAAGGCTCTCGACTCCGAGAGATTAGGCAGCGACTTGCCCTGGACCGGCTGGCAAAAAGACGCTGAACACACTACCTCGACCCGGCACACCTTCGCTTTCCACCCACACAGCCCCACCGTGCGCCTCTACTACCTCCTTGACCAGAGCCAGGCCCAGCCCGGTACCGCCGTAGCGCCGGGTCGAGCTGCCGTCTACCTGATAAAAGCGCTCAAAGACCCGCTCGAGCTGATCAGTGGGCACGCCGACTCCCTCGTCCCGCACCTGGACACAGACCATGTCGCCCTCCCGTCCCAAACTGAGGCATACCGTTCCACCGTTGGGACTGAACTTGATGGCATTATCCAGCAGGTGATAGAGCACCTGGCTGAGACGTTGAGCATCGCCTTTTACGGGGGGCAATGATTCGGTGTCTTGCAAATCCAGCACCAACTCAATGTCCCCCCTCGCTGCCTTGTGGCGCGCATCGTCCAGGGCCGACCGGGCCAAGGGAGCGAGGTGCAAGGATTCCATGTCAAAGCCCATGGCGCCGATGCTCTGCAGGGAAATGATGTCATCAACCATGCGCGTGAGCTCGCTTGATTTCTCCGCAACAAGAATCAGACTCTGGCGCTGCTCGGGCTGCAACAGGCCCAAGTGACCATCCAGGAGTAATTCCACATAGCCGTCTACCAGCGCCAGGGGCGTGCGCAGCTCGTGGGATACGTTGCGAATGAACTCTGACTTGAGCTCGTCCAGTTGCCGTACCTCTTCGTACGCTTCTTCCAAGCGCCGAGTGTGCTGTTGGAGCTGGTCGTGCAGGCGGGCGTTCTCGATGCTTTGCGCTGCCAAGTCGGCCAGGGAGGAAAGGAGCCGCCGGTCCGCTTCGGCAAACGGCCCGTCGTATTTGTTCAAGGCCTCCAGCGCGCCGATGATCCGCCCCTTGACCCGCAAGGGCACACAGAGGATCGAGCGCGTGTCATAGCCAATGGTCTCGTCCACAGCAGCATACCAGCGTGGATCAGCAGCCACATCTGGTACCAGCAAGGACCGCCCCTCTTGGACTACTCGGCCCACGATTCCCTCACCCGGATCGAGCCGCAGACCTTCCACCGCATCTTCGCCGCCCCCAATCGCCAGCGCGAACTCGATGCAGCCCGTATCTCGATCCACAAGGGCCAGCGATGCGGCTTCCACGTCCAACAACTCGTTCACGCGGGCCAGAGTCGTGGCCAGCACCTCCTGGGGATCGAGGCTGGCACCCAGTGCCCGCCCAGCCTCGCGGAGGAATGTCATTTCAAGATCGCGCCGCTCAGCCTCCCGCCGGAAGTTGATATGACGCTGAGCCAAAAGTCCTACGGTCAAGGCCACCAACAACAAGGTCCCAGCCAACATGGCCGCCCACGCCCACCCCTGAAGACTGATCGGCGGCGACCAAATGGCCAGCCCGATCCAGCTAACAAGGCAAAGCGCGAGACTGCGAATGGTTCCCCGCCAGCCATACTGCAGACTAGCAATGACAATGTACACGATGTACAGAGCAAAGATAGGACTGCGAAACCCTCCCGTCACATAGACACCCGCGGAAAGAAAGCCCAGGTTGCCCAAGCGAGCCGCCCAGGTTAACATCCCCGGCCACACATCAAAACGGACCAGCCAAGCCAACATCAGATTCAGGAGGAAGGCGCCGATGAGCACGATCGCCAAGGGCACAAGCAGTTCGGACTCGACGATCGCCAATCCACTCAGGCTGAACACGGTGCTGAGCACCAACACGATCAGAATGAGCGTCAGTTCCAATCGAGAGCTCTGCAATGAAGCAATGGCATTAGAACCCGATGAAGGCACTTTCACGTCTCTCACCCCAAAACTCGGCTATTCTATGGTCGCCTCACGTTACAGCACTCGTCGGCCAAAATCGCGAGGCCCCATTCGTCATAATTGCTGCCAGACGATTCAGTATCTGACTCGTGTTGATCAAGACGAGAATAAGAATCGTCGCGCTATTCTACTTGTTTCACCTCATTTCGTACTACAGACACAGCCAGTAGCTCAGCCGGGCAGGGACTCGAGGTAAGCAACAATCTCTGGCATGAGGAACAGCCGCTCCCTAAAGTACTCATTGACCAGCTCACCGACCAGCTCGTAAGATTCTTGCAGCAGTCTGTCCCGAGCCTCCCCCAATTCCCTGCGTCCCGCCAAGTCATCGCGCAGCTTTAGCAACGTATCCACAATCTCTTCCTCCGCTGGCCCCTCCAACACCTTCACCACAGCCCGGATCAGGAGGTCCACCTGATCCACCAGCGCATCGCGGTCCAGAGCGTCCCCGCTCTGCACCGCCTCGTCTATCGTGTCCAGCAGGGAGCCCACCTGATAGAGAAGCGCCGCCGGCTCGTCGAACAGTTCCCGGACAAAGGCCGCTTCTGACCAACGTCCGGTGAGCCGAAAGATATTGTACAGTCGCTTGGCAACCTTACCAAAGTTCTTTGGATCGCGCCGGCTGTATTTCGTCACTTCGTGCTTCAAGTCTTGCACATACTCGCGCACTATGTTGGGCGACAGATGCTTGACGATCTTGGTAAAGAGGGGAATGGACTGCGAATCGAGGTACACCTCCTGGAAGTATGGATCGAGAAAACCATCCAGCGGCACGATGTCGCCCTCCGATGTCTCCCACGTGGCATCGAGCATGTTGCTGGCATGGACCACGCGCCCCTCTTCCGGCTCAGCAATGACCCAGTCCAGCTTGCACCAACCGGGATCCTGGCAACCATACGACCAATGGATGGTCAAGGGCTCACCGTCGGGCGTATGCACCTCCAGGCGTCCCACCTGCACGTCCTCCGCAGTCCACGAAATCGGTCCGCCTGCTCTGATCTCCTTCTCATCGCGGACCACGTCCTGCTGAAAGGTACCCCACTTGACTTCGACCAAGTTATAGTTCTCACCCTCAAACGCTCCCAGCGCCTTTTCGCGCATCACGTCGCCCAGGATGCGGCAGGCCTCCTCCCGCGTCGGCGCCTGGATGTTTACCCGTTCAAAAAAGTCGGCGTCGCCGGGGAACAGCTGCACCTTGGATTGAGCCGCACTGCCAGACAAGGAGATGGCCGTTTCCACGCCGGGTCGATCCGGTATCTCGACGATGTCAGCCAAGCGGCGGTAGTGTTCCAGAACTTCCGGTGCGAAATCCAAAAGCGTGATCCGATGGCCATAGATACCAGCCTGGGCGTCGACCGCAAAGTCGCCCGGGGCGCTCTGGGTCGCCGCCACAGCCGTGAGCCACTGAGCAGCATCGGCTTCATCCACTTCCACACCGAGCTTCTCGGCCGCCTGGACGATCTTGCGGACCTCTTCCTCCGGGGAGAGTTCCGCATCTTGAGCCTGTTTCTCCATCATGCTACCCTCCTGTGAAGCAATGTCTGAACGACGTTACCCGCCGCCGAAACCCAGCAGCAACGCCACTACCAAAACACAGACAAATATCACCACCGCTACGCCCATCAGCACGTACAGGCGTCGATCGCGCTCGCGCTGCGACGCACGCGCCAGTGTGAGCGCTTCCTGCCGCATACGCTCGGCTTTCAAGAGCGTCGCCATGCGCTCCTGAGAAGCTTGTGCTTCTTGCGCCTTGAGCACACGCGCCGCCGCCCTCTGCTCGGACAGTCGACGCTGCGTGGTTTGCTGCCAGCGATGGGCTATCTCGTCGATCAGATCCATGTTGCGTCCGCATTGGACACAATGGTCCGCAAGCACCCAGTTGTCAGCACCACAAGCCGGACAGTCACGAACGATCTGCACGCCACATTCGGCACAGTGGCG
>JASFTJ010000140.1:0-6465 GCA_050053615.1 Anaerolineae bacterium
ATCGTCTCGGCCGTCAGAACTTTGTCGTCGGGCACTGCCCATACACCGTAGTTGGCGTGGCCCTGGTGGGCAAGGGCGGCGTAGCCCCTGTTGTCCCTCATGATCACAAGCAGTTCGGCCAGGCTCCAGTCGTCGTTGTTGATGGTGTTCGGCGTCTCGTCGTCGTTGAGGAGGTTGAATCCCCGCCCCGTCATGTAGCCACCGATCCGCTCGCCGTTGAAGCCGTCGTAGCTGACGGTCACAGCGCGATTCGTGGCGTCCGTCGCCGGTCCCGACATGCCGCTGTGAATGAACCTGAGCATCTCGGAAGCGCTGGCACCTACGATCCGCCCGGTGTACAGGTCCACACCACCCCAGTACCAGGGCCGCCCGCAGGTGTCCGCGGCAAAGTTGGCATAGCCATTCTCGGTGAACATATAGTCGGCGGCTTGGAGAGCGTAGACCACGGGATCGCTGGAGCTCACGCTGTCGTCTTCGTCACTGGTAGGATCGCCACGCCGGTAAAAGGGGACAACGTCATCGTCGCCGACGAGGGTCAGCCAGTACGGGCCACCCAGCGCCTTGTCGCACGGGGGCAGGATAAGGAAGTAGGGGGTGGAATCCTCAATCCAGTCCTCTTTCAGGGAGTTGATGGCATTGGCCACCGTGTTGACGGTGCCCTCGCCTGCGCTGTAGTTGATGCTGGTATTGTCCCACGTCTTGGCGGCGGTGCTATAGGCATCGACGTAGTAGACCGCCTGCAGCGGGCTGTTGTTGTAGGGGCTGCCCTGGGCCATGGAGTAGACGCCCTGGAGCAACTGGTGGACCTCGCTGTCGATATAGTTGCGGTACTTGTTCTGGTAGAGCAGCGTGCGGTTGGTGATGACGATGCCCTCGGCCTTGTCCAGGACCCGGAGCGCCGCCCAGTCCATCCCCCGGCTCACCTCCCGTGGCGAGGCGTCGAGGTAGGCGAGCACGCCATTCATGGAGGGCGTGATGGAATGGGGCATGGCGAAGCGGAAGACGACGCGACGTGTCCACTTGCCGCCTTTGGCGTCGGCCAGGAGGTCCAGTCCTGAAATTCGGTAGCGGCCGGTCGAGGGATTGGTCCAGCTTGTGATGGCCGTCCCATCAAGGCTCGACAGGTCGTCGCGGTAGAACACGCGCGTGGGTGCGCCCAGCACGTCTCCGGGGACAAAGAGCTCCAGCTCCAGGGTGCCGGTCAGGGTAGGGTCATAGCCGACGACGTAGGTCGTGAACTCGACGAGGGTCTTGCCCGCCGGCCCATCAGCATCGCCGGCTACCTTGTTGACCACCACGTGGGGCAGGGCATCGTCGATGGAGAGGTTGAGGAACACTGGCGACGCCGAGAACTCGGAGGTGTTGCTCATGGCGTCCGTGGCGGTCAGGGTGTAAGCCTTGCCGGTGGGCGTGCCTTTGTAGGCGACCGCGCCCGTGATCCCATGGGCGGGCATTTGCGTCACGTAGTGTTGGCCCTCTCCATCGTCGTCGGAAAAGATCTGGACAGTGCAGCCCGGGCAGGCCGTGGCCTCGAGTGTGACCACCGTGCCGTTCAGGGTATACTTTCGGATCTTGGGCGGCGCCAGCTCCTGGTTCCCGCCCGCCACGTTGTTGATGCCTTGCAGCGTATTGTCAAAGATGAAATTGGCGTTCAGCCGGTTGCGGTCCGAGGAGTGGATGTAGACCCCATCGCCGCCGTTGTAGGAGACCTCGTTGCCCCGCAGGTAGTTTTCGCTGCTGCCCGACAGCAGAGCCACACCACCGGTCACGGGATAGTCCCCTTTGAAGCCATTCTTGCGGATCTTGTTGAAGAGCAGGCGATTGCTGGTGGCCTCGTTCTCCAGCAGCACGCCCCACTGGCCGTTGCCCGTGGTCAGGACCTGGCCCCGATCCAGGCCGATGTGGTTGTAGCCCAGAATGTTGCCTTTCGCCAGGTTTCCGTCGATGTTGACGCCATTGCGCGTGTTGGCCGCGATGACGTTGTCGTGGACCTCGTTGTCCGACGCGCGGTAGATGACGATGCCGTCCAGGTTGGGGATTGCGGCGGTGCCCGCGGCGTCCGTGCCGATGAGGTTGTCAAAGATCACGTTTTCCCTGGCCGGGTTGACGCTGCCGTCGATGAAGATGCCTCCCTGGCTGTTGCCGCTGATGACGTTGCCGCCCCCTGGGGCGTCCAACCCGATGCTGTTGGAGATGACGCCGCGGATGCGGACGCCATAGCCACTGTTGGCCCAGGCGGATTCGCCGGAGGCTGTGATGCCTATATAGTTGCCTGCGAGGGTCACGTGGGTGGCCCCGCTGGTGATCTCGACGCCGTCGTCACCGTTGCCAGAGATGATGTTGCCCTGGCCGTCTCTCGAGCCAACTTGGCTGCCCGAGGCACCGTCGGCGATATGCACGCCATCGGACGTGTTGTTGGCAATCTCGTTGCAGAGCAACAGCGTTTCCTGGGCGCCACTGCCGTGAATGTAGACGCCATGGACCCCAGCGTACTGGTAAGAAAAGCCGGTGAGCTCGATATCGCCCGCCGTGACCTCAATGCCGTAGGACACCAGCGCGGCGTTGACCTTGATGCGCCGGGTGCTGCAGTTCTCGGGCGTGCCGGGGCGGACGGTTGCCGCGCCACCCGGACCTGGCTGGCTGAGGGCGTCCAGGGCGATGCCGTCGTCGCTGAGGGCCGGGAGCGGGGTCTCCAGGGCGATGGTCCATTGGCCGCTTCCCGGGTCGTAGCCGGGGTCTTCGATGGGGATGTTGAAGGTGATGACGTCAGCCTCGGGGCTGGCGTTGGCGGCGTCGATGGCGGCGCGCAGGGTGCAGTATTCCGGGGTGCACTCGCCGGCTTCATCGTCGGTGCTGTTGACCGTCCAGCCGGTGGCCTGGTCTGGATCCGCGGCGGGCCCGTGCAGGGTCCAGGCATCGGGCGCGGCAGGCCCCTGGGCCAAACCGCCTATCGCATAGACCACCAGGATGGCGCTGGCGACCAGGGTGGGCAACCATACTCTCTTGATAATCATCGCTACCTCCTAACGCCGGGCCCTGGGGAGAGGGGTTCATGATTGAGCACGCCCTCCTTCTTGGGCTCGGGTGGGACCGTCCGCGTCGTGTAGTCGCGCACGAGGTCCTGGCTGTCGCCCGGCGCTGGGTGAAGGGGCGAAGGATAGCTTGCCGGGTGGGCAGAGGGAGTATAGCACCGATCGGCCGACATGTCAAGGAGAGGCGCGGGGGGCAGCAATGCCTCTCGCCAGCGGCGGGGTCAGCGTCTCCTCGTGGTGGCGTCGCGCCTCGAAATCGACGACGTAGGCAAAGACCTGGCCGGCGTAGCCCAGGTCGGCCAGGGTGAAAGAGACGTAGTGGGTCGGCGTGGTCAGCCCGTAATAGTCCCAGCGCTTGAGGCGCAGGGGCTGGAGGAATCGGAGCCGGTAGAAGGCGGCGTTCTCCAGATTGCAGTCCAAGAGTGGCTGGCGGGCCCAGCCGACTGTTCGTAGTCGTCGGTCAGCACTAGCAAAAAGTTGCCGATGCGGTTGCGAAAGACGCGGGTCAGCGCCCGCCGGTGCGCCACGGTGACGGACGTCAGTTCAAAGAGGTAGACCTGGAGCATGCCGTTGACGCTGGTCAGCCGCTCGATGCGGCGCGTGGCGTTGGTCAGCGCCGTGTTTAGCTGCAGAGATTCGGGCGTCATCGAGATGCGGGCATCTGTTGGATAGTGGAGGTGGGCGAAAAAGTCAGCCAGTTGGTCAGCCGACGAGAGTGCCTGGACGTGCCTGACGGTCAGGTCACGGTCGTTACGGCGAGGAGAATTCATGCCCAAACGCTCCTGTCAGACGGTCCACGCTACTGGTGGCCCGTATCGGCGAGAGAAGAGGGGTACACCGCGTGCCCGGCGGCATGGGAGCCGCCCCTGCTTCAGGCCGGGTTCCCACGCTGATTATATCAGGTTTGACTCTGGAATGCAAGAGCGTGCAAACTCGCCCTCGAAAAAGTCCTGGAGTTCACAGCCCGCGAGGAAAAGAAAAAGGCCGCCTACCTTTGCGGCACTGACGGCCTCCTTCTTGGTGAGCCGCGAGGGAATCGAACCCCCAACCCGCTGATTAAGAGTCAGCTGCTCTGCCTAGTTGAGCTAGCGGCCCAAATCATTCCCATTATACTCACTTCCCAAGTGGCTGTCAAATCAGTATCTTGTGCTTGGATCGCACTCTGCTCCCTCCCCTCCATCTCCCGCGTGCATCTACTTGTCGTCAACCGATTTTTCGAGTATAATGCGCTTGACGACGTGTTCCAACCGATCCCATAAAAGGGCCGCTTCCAGTAACAGGGGCAACCGATGGTTGAGATTGCTGGCAACATTCTGGTCATCGACGACGAAGTAGGAATGCGCGAAGGCTGCCGACGGGCGCTGACGCCTCACGGCTATCGGGTAAGCACTGCCGAGCATGGAGCAGGGGGGGGCAGCACCTTCACCGTCCGCCTGGCGCTCGCTCCTGATGACTCGCAGTCAAAGGCGCAGACATAGATTCTGTGCCGTCCAGTCCTGGCGAGCGGAGTCCGCCGGACATGGCGTAGGCAGCCCGGCCGGATTCCCCCGACAAGCCAGGAATGCACTCGCCCAATTCGCACGCTGTTGACAATTTTGTCGAAACGGGGCATAATATGATCCGTAATGCTATTTCGGTCCGGAAGTTTGAGTGCCGGACGACTCCGCCAGGGATATGACACAGATCCCCGCTCAGCGCTCGAAAAGGATCTGGCGGTTGGTGAGGAGAGGAGAGGCAAATGCCGGATATCCAACTGCAGGACTATACGACCAAGATTAAAAGCCTCATACGCGATGATCTCCACGACGAGGCGATTGCTCATTGCCGGCACATCCTGCGCCACCATCCCAAATACATAGAGGCCTATTGCTTGCTGGGCGAAGCCTGCTTGGAAGAAGAGATGTACCGAGAGGCCATCGAATTCTTCCAGCGGACCTTGAGCGCAGATCCGGAGTGCTTTATCGCTCGTGTGGGCCTGGGCATCATTTATGACGATCAGGGCGCGTTGCCCCAGGCCATCTGGCAAATGGAGCGCGCCTTTGAACTAGCTCCGGGTAATGCCGAGGTGCGGCGGGAACTCCAACGTCTATATGCTCAACAGGAAGGAGCAGAGAGAACCCATCTCAAGCTGACTCGAGGCGCCTTGGGGCGACTTTATATCCGGAACGGATTCTATGAGCGGGCAATCAACGAGTTTCGTGCTGTCCTTCGCAAAGAGCCGGATTCACCGCATATTCGAGTCGCATTGATCGAAGCATTGTGGCGCGAAGGCAGACGTTTGGAGGCAGTAGAGACTTGTCTGGATCTTCTCGAAGCGCTACCCAACTGCCTGAAGGCAAATCTGATCCTTGGTGCAATCTGGATGCAGGGGGGGCACGAAGACGCCGGGGAGGAAAAGCTCAACATCGCACGCACCCTTGACCCGGAAAATCGAATTGCTCTGCAAACGATGGGCCAGGATTCTCCATTGCCCCCTGAAGATGTCCGCATCCCCGAGCTAGAGATCACACCCGAGGTGCTTGACAGACTTGCCCCAGCTGAAGAGGCTTGGGAATTGGGTTGGGACGCCGAAGTTGAGGAGGCAGAGGCCGACATCGAAGAAGTTCCAACGTCACCGACCAGAGCCTGGGAGGCCGACGAGGAGATCCCGGACTGGCTGCGAGATGTGGACTTTGCCGAAATCGAAGAGGCTGCTCCGTCGCCAGCGCATGAAGTCCCTGTCGAGCAGACGACCTCCGACGAAGAGGTGCCCGATTGGCTTCAGGAGTTGGCTGGTGGAGAGGCGCCGCCTGTTGACGAGGAAGAAGAGGAAGAAGCAGAGCTAGTTGGGGAAGCCCTGGAGGAAGCCCCCGAGGCTGCAGACGTTGAGGAGACTGAAGCCGCTCCAGAGCTACCCGATTGGCTGGATGACCTGGAAGGGATCAAGGCAGAAGAGGCCGCACCACCTGCCCCCAAAGACGCTCTGGACGAGGTCGAGGAATTCGATGAGACGGTCGCGGAAGTGCCTGATTGGCTGGAGGAACTGATGGGTGAGGAAGCCCCCGAAGCGGAGGGAATCGCCCCGTCACCGGTCGAAGAGACGCCGGAAGAGATCGGAGAGGCTGAAAAAGCTGAAGAGAGCCCCGACTGGCTGCCTGAACTGGAAGAGGCAGGCATACTTGATAAAGAGATCGAAGCGCCAACAGAGGCCAAAGACGCAGCTAAGGACATACCCCAGAGTCTGCAGGCCCTAATCGATGCGGGCATGATGGACGAGTCGGACTTGGAGACGGCCCTGGCCGAAATGTCACCGGAGGAGCTCGAGGCGCAGCGGGCAGAGGCTGTGCCCGAGTGGCTGCAGGAATTGGCGGGCGAAGGAGAGCCTGAGGAGGAAGAAGCTGTACCTCCAGCCGCCAAAGAGGTCCTGGCGGAAGAGGTGGAAGAGGCTGAGGAG
>JASFTJ010000141.1:0-6419 GCA_050053615.1 Anaerolineae bacterium
GCAGGCGACTTTTTCCTCCAGCAGCAGCTGCTCGGAAAACTCCTCGTCGGTCATGCCCGTGGCGGTGATGGACGGGAAGGCGTAAAAGGCGCCCCTCGGCTCAAAGCAGGTCAGGCCGATGTCATTCAAGCCGTCAACGATGAGGCGGCGGCGGCGGTCGTAGCGGGCGCGCATCTCCTGGACAGCGGCCTCGCCGTGTTGCAGCGCCTCCAGCGCAGCGTGCTGGGCCGTGGTCGGCGCCGACATGATGGTGTACTGGTGCACCTTGCGCATGGCGCCCAACACCTCGGCCGGGGCGGCGGCGTAGCCGATGCGCCAGCCGGTCATGGCGTAGGCTTTGGAAAAGCCGCCCAGCAGGATCGTACGCTGGCGCATGCCCGGCAGCGAGGGGAAGCAGGTGTGCTCCACACCATAGATCAGTCGATCATAGATCTCGTCAGAAATGACCAACAAGTCGTGCTTTTCGGCCACCTGGGCGATCTCGAGCAGGCGCTCGCGGGTCATGACCGCGCCGGTGGGGTTGTTGGGATACCCCAGCAGCAGCGCCTTGGTCGCCTCACCGACGACCTCGTCCACCTGCCACGCCTCCAACTGGAAGCCGTTTTCGGCGCTGGTGCTGACGTTGACCGGCGTGCCCCCGGCGAAAATCACCTCGGGGTTGTAGGAGACAAAGCAGGGCTCGGGTACGATCACCTCGTCGCCGTGCTCCACGGTGGCGGCCAAGGCCAGGTAGAGCGCCTCGGAGACGCCGACGGTGACGAGCAGCTCGGTTTCGGGATCGTAGCGCAGGCCGTAAAGCCGCTCCAGGTGCTCGGCCAGGGCCTGGCGCAGCTCCAGGATGCCCGAGTTGGAGGTATAGTGCGTCTCTCCGGCCTCCAAGGAACCGATGCCAGCACGGATGATGGCCGGCGGAGTGTCGAAATCGGGCTCGCCGATGCCCAGCGAGATGACGTCGTCCATGGTCGCGGCGATGTCGAAAAAGCGGCGGATGCCCGACGGCGGCACTGTCTGAACTTTTCTGGCTACAAAGTTTTTCATCTCAGGGTTGGACCTCCTTGTCCTCTTGGTGATTGGTAACGTGATAACTTGGTAACTTGATGATCCTCCACTGGTCTTCGAGTTCGTGGTGGTGCACGTCGAATCGGTCTCCCGACCCGGTGCGCAGGCGAAAGGCGGGGCCGTCGGGCGTGCGCCAGCGAGCCTCGACCTCGGTCACGACGTGGCGGCGGCCCTCCCAGTTCAGCGCGCGCGGCTCCTGGGCGTAGGTATGACCAGAGTAGCACTCGACGGTTGAGTCGGGCACGCTCACAAGTCCAGGGAGCGCAGGTAGGCCAGCAGGCCGTCGCGCATGTCGTCGCGGCGCAGGCTCACTTCGATGCCGGCCTTGAGTTGCCGCAGCGGATCTCCGGCCGCCATCCACAAGGCGTCGATGGGCTGCACGACGACCTTGGAGCGACTGCACAAGCGATCGACCGCATCGGCCAGCCACAGCTCGCCGCCCTTGCCCGTCTCCGAGCCGTGGAGCACGTCAAAGAGCTCGGACGTAAAGACAAAGTGGCCGATCTGGACCCAGTTGGATGGCTGGGTGCCCGGTGCCGGCTTTTCGACGATGCGCGCCATCTCGTTCTCCGAGCCGGGCTTGAGCTCGACGCAGCCGTAGAGGTGCGTCTCCTCGTCGGGCACCCACTGGGTGGCCAGCACCGCCGCCGGCTCGAACTCGTGGTAGGCATCGAGCAGTTGTTTGGGCACCGGCGGCTCGCCGACGATAATGTCGTCGCCAAACATATAGTAAAACGGCTCGCCAGGGTTCAGCCAGGACTGGGCGGCCAGCGCCGGCGAGGCATTGCCGTAGGGCAGGGTCTCGGACTGGCGGACGGTGACAATGTCGGCCAGGCGCGAGAGACGCTGCACCTCTTCCAGCAGGGCCATCTTGCCGGCCTCTTCCAGGTGCTGCGCCAAGTCGGTATCGGGCGCAAAGTGGCGCTGGATCAACTCGGCGCCGTCGCGGACGACGACAATGATCTCGCGGATGCCAGCCGCCACCAGACTCTCGACATGGTACTGGATGAGCGGCACCCCGGCAATGGGAAACATCTCTTTGGGTACGGCCTTGGACGCCGGCAGAAAGCGGGTGCCATAGCCGGCGATGGTGATAATGCCTTTCATCTCAACTCCTTTTCCTCGATGATTAGCCAAGTATCGCAAGACTCAAGACTCGGCGAAGGGAGACAGGATATCTTTCGAACTGCCGTCACCCACCTCCTCGGTGACATCAATAAACTTGTAGGGCTGATTCCAGGTGGAAAAGTAGCTCCTGTCCTCCAGTAGCTCCAGTTCTGTGCCAAAGTAGCGGTTAAAAATCAAACGAAATGTATTCACCGGCGTGATCTCGCCGTACAAGCCAGCCGCCTCCTGGCCGGGCAACAGGTAGGCGTTTAGAATGGACAGCCGCTCCTTAAAGTACGTGTTCTCCGGATTGTCCCAATCGAGGCGCGAGCCCGGGCCGTGGTCGGCCTGGAGAATAACGACGGCTGGTCGTCCCGACCGAGCCAGTAGGTCGTTGAGGACTGCCTTGACCCGTTCATTCACAAAAATCAGCTGATTGGTGTATCCCGTGAGATATTGATCCCGGGTATTCGTTTCCAGGAAATGGCTGCCCTCACCCAGGTTGAATTCGCCCTCGGGCACAATTTGATTGCCCTGCTGGTCAAAAACGAAAGGAGGATGAGGGCCGAGGACATGGGCAAAGACAAAGTGAGGGGAAGGCAACTCGACTGTGTCCGGCAGGTGATCGAGTGTGTAACGGATGCTATGAGCGCGGGGCGCATAGGGATTAAAGTCACTTTGCTTGATCAACAACCAGGGGATCGGCGTACTGACCAAAAGCCCGATTTCCAGCTCGTTCAAGGACTGCCCAGAGCCCAGGTAGATGTCGGCATCCTGCAGATCTGTAGGGGAGTAGCCAGTGGGAAAGGAGACAATAGTATAGCCTCGATCTTTGAGGAATCGAAGGACGACGCTATCCCTGATCAGCTCCCCGAACGGCTGGCGATCTTTGGAGTCCAGACCGATGCGGACCGCCTGCTCGTCGAGGTACTGAAGGTTCAGAGACGATGCCAGAGACAGGACCGTATGGGCATAGTTGGCCCGGCTCTTGTCCGCTATGAAAAAGCCTTTCTGCTCCAGAAAATCCAGAAACTCGGCATTGTCATAGTGGTATAGTTCTTGAAGGATGTCAGCGCGTGCATAGCCATCCAGGATGATATAGTAGATGTTGGGCAGCGCCTCAACCACCGGAGAGCTTGCCTCTGGAGTTTCGATGGGTTCGATGGTGTCCTCAGCTTGCCGGGCGATCCCGGCTCTAACCTCGTAGACAGCGATATTGAACACAGAAATCAGTACCAGGACCAGGGCCATGACGTTCAGAATCTTGGTGGTTTCCTCCAGCCCCCGCTTGGCCCTAACAACAAGCGCCGCGCCGACCACGAGGATGATTGTCCAGACGATCATCAAGATCGAAGCACCGTCTATCATGGCGTTTCCCCGCTCACCACCCCATATCCAACCAAAAACGGGACCATACGAGAAAAACAGAATCAAGAACAGAGAGAGGATACTCCCTCCCTTCCTGGCATCCTTCAATATGAGCCCCAGTAGCAGAAACGCCAGAAGCGTGAACCCTGTGATGATAAGCAGGGAGGACCACGCTTTGGAAAACGACATGTGCTCCGGATTCTGAGAATAGAGAAACAGAACAGGGAATAGAGCAAAGAGGAAAGGATGAATCACCCAGGGCCTTTTCACGAGTTACCCACCCCTTCTTTCCATCAGATACAAGACTCTCTCCGTGTCCTGGATCGCCCTCGAGTCCCGGATGAGGAAATACTCACCAAAGGCTCGTTCAAAGGAATCTCGACGATAGTCGGCAAAGATGTCTTCCCGGCTCGACAACAGCCTCTGGACCTGGGAGTCCCCCTTGGGCACAAACTCGATCAGGAGCCAATGGCAGATCTGGGCAAAGAAGCTGGCAATGTTGTCAAAGGGCAGGTTGTTCGAAATGGCCAGATGATGGAGCAGGGCCAGGGCCAGGACGGCATCGGCGGGACCGCGCTCGACCAGCGACAGCCGCTCTTTGTGCGCCCAGCCGATGCCCGGACTGGGATTGGTCAGATCGACGAGGAGCGGCAGGACGCGGCTTTCCTCTTCCTTCCGACAACGCAAATAGTTCACTTCCACGCAGCCGGGGTCCACGTCTGCAGAAATGGTCAACATGCCCTTGCCGGCGGCGACGCGGCTAAAAGACCCGACGTTGGCGCCGAGGTCCCAGATCAGTCCCCCCTCCGTCCTTTCCAAGAATTCCGAGACGAGTCGCTCCTTGTGCTGCCGGGCGCGTTCCGAATAGTTGGTATCGTCCAAATAGTCGACCCATTCCGTGCCCTCTGGCCGCCACGTCAGTTTGGTGATTGCCCGCTCCAAGCTGTCGATCAGCCCGAGAAAGGCCATGCGGCTCACCCGGCGGCTGCTGACGTCCACGCTCCTGGCTGCAAAGTGGCGTTGGCTCCTGGCGTGGAGGTGAATGTGCGACAAAAGGCCGAAATTTAGCCGGGTGCGGGCCGGCAGGCTCTGGCTCGCCAGATCCAGAGGGAAGCCATCGATGTGAACCCGAAAGAGCTGGCCGAGCCGCACGTCGCAGTAGCTCATTAGTGCCAGGGGCGCCAGGAAATGCTGGCAAAACTGCCGGTATGCCACCCAGGGTTCTCCCTCGCGGTAGGTCTCGAAAGAGAGGGTATCGATGAACACCGGCTTGCCCCGCCGGAACTGGACATTGTAGGCGCTGCAGTCCTTCAACGACATCCCGTGTTCCAGTGCCTTCTTTTCGATCTCCAGGGTGGTCAGGGCCGCGTCCTTCCATTGGCTGAAGCACCACTCGTAGGGATAGGACACAAACGGGACGCGCTCCGGCTGGATGATCTTGTAGACAGTGGCCGGCTCGGCGGCTTCGATCTCGACCTCGCGGTGGGGGATCAACAGGCTGGCGTCCACGAGCTGCTGATAGAGACCGGAGCTCAACAACTGGTCGTAATGGGCCTGATAGGCCACGTTGACCTGGCGATAGAGTTGCCCATCGCGGTAGAAAAGGAACCCGCACGGGTCCCGAAAGGAGGCCGGCACCTTGCCGCTAGTCCTCACCCTGTCCGTCCTCCTCCGGCTTGGAAAACAGCTTCTTGAAGAAGGACTTGAGCCGTCCCCAGAACAATCGGAGGGCAAACAAGGTCCCTACGAGGGTTGCCAGGGCTATCTGAAAGATATAGCTGCCAGTTCCCGGGTCCAGATAGGCGTGGGCTCTCGCCGGAAAGAGAAAGGAAACGAGCACCAGCGCCAACAGCGCCTTGGTCCAACCGGCCCGGGATCTCATCACGACAGCCTCCTTGACATCACGTCCCCTCATTCAAGATAGCTTGGTCCACGCTCGCGCCACTCCGTCGCTGCCTCGTAGGCGTGGGCCACGCGCAGTACCATCGCCTCCTGAAAAGCGCCGCCCATGATCTGCAGGCCGATGGGCAGACCGTCGGCGTCAAAGCCGCAGGGCAGCGACAAGCCCGGCAGTCCGGCCAGCGACAGGGCCAGAGTAAATACATCGCCCAGGTACATCTGCAAAGGATCATCCACCTTTTCGCCGATCTTGAAGGCCGTCGTCGGCGTGGTGGGCGCGATCAGGACGTCGCACTGCTCCAGCGCCCGGTCAAAGTCGCGGCGGATGAGGGTTCGCACCTGACTGGCTTTGAGGTAATAGGCATCATAGTAACCGGTCGACAGGGCGTAGGTGCCCAGCATGATGCGCCGCTTGACCTCCGGACCGAAGCCCTGCCCCCGCGCCTGACGGTAGCTTTCCCACAGATCCTTAGTGTGCAGAGACAGACCATAGCGCATCCCATCGTAGCGGGCCAAGTTGGCCGACGCCTCGGCAGGGGCGATCAGGTAGTAAACCGGCAGGGCATAGTCGGTGTGGGGTAGTGACACGTCGACGACCTCGGCGCCCAGATCGACCAAAGTGTCAATGGCACCTCGCACAGCGCCCTCGACCGCCGGCTGCATGCCCTCAACAAAGTACTCTCGTGGTACGCCCACTCGCAGGCCCCGCACATCACCGGTCAACGCGGCAACATACTGCGGCACCGGCACATCCACTGATGTGGATTCGCGGGGGTCGTAGCCGGCAATGGCTTCGAGCAGGATTGCCACATCGGTCACGGTCCGGGCCAACGGACCGATCTGGTCCAGCGACGAGGCAAACGCGACCAATCCCCAGCGGCTTACCCGACCGTACGTCGGCTTTATGCCCACGACACCGCACATCGCGGCCGGCTGGCGCACGCTGCCGCCGGTATCGGAGCCAAGGAATGATACGGCGACCACCG
>JASFTJ010000142.1:0-6404 GCA_050053615.1 Anaerolineae bacterium
GGCCATTGACATGCGCCCCGACGACGATCCGGGCCATCTCGACTTTGTGGCCATCTCGGCCCACAAGATGTATGCGCCCTACGGCACCGGGGCGCTCATCGGCCCGACCTCGATCTTTGCCCGGGGTGCACCGGACATGGTCGGCGGCGGCACGGTGGACATTGTGACCGTGGATGACGTGCGCTGGGCCGGCCCACCCGACCGTGACGAAGCCGGCAGTCCCAACGTCGTCGGCGCCGTAGCCTTGGCCCAGACCATCCTCAGCCTGCAAGAGATCGGCATGGAGACCCTGGCCCGCCACGAAGCCGAGCTGACGGCCCACGCTCTCAGCCGCCTGCAGGCCATCGACGGCGCGGAACTCTATGGCCTTGCCGACCCGGAGCGGGCTCACGAGCGGGTGGGCGTCATTCCCTTCAACGTGCGGGGGTCCGACCACTACAAAGTGGCGGCGGTGCTCAGTTTTGAGGGGGGCATCGCCGTGCGCAACGGCTGCTTCTGCGCCCACCCCTACATCCTGCGCTTGCTGAAAGTTTCGAGTGAGGATGCGTTGCGGCACCAGCAGGACATCCTAGATGGGACAAGAGTCGGTTTGCCGGGTCTGGTGCGCATCAGCTTTGGCTGCTACAACACGGTGAAAGAGGTGGACCACGCGGCGGACGTTCTGGCCCGCATCGCCGCTGGCGATATCCAGGGTGAGTACGAACAGGACTCCGGATCGGGCGAGTATTGGCCGCGCGGCTACGAGCCCGACTATGAGGACTATTTTGTCCTCCAGCCGGGCCGGAAGGCCCATCCCCGGGAGCGGAAACTACCCCGCTGCGGAGTATAGTGCAGCGACGAGCTTCAGTCTGGTTCCGGGTTCGTCGCGCCGGAAGAATCTTCCTCGGCAAACTGCTCCAGCAGCCCCACCGAGCCTTTCGTCAGCAGCTCCAGCGCCTTGATCTCGTCGGTTCTTCCTTCACGCAGGAGCGACAGCCCGGCCAGGTAGGATGTAGCGATGATCTTGACCTGCTGTGAGTTCGACAAATTCGCCGCGATGTCTTGCCAGGGCCGGGTGTAGAACAGCAACACAAAGTCGGCAATGCCCAGCCCGGCGATGGTCAGCGTCGCCGTAGACACATCGTTCTCGCTGAAGGAGCGCATCACGGCGGTGCCCAGGAACACCATGCCAAGGGCGAACAGGACGATGCTCATGGCCATCGACACCCAAAAGGACCAGCGGATGTGGACAAAGGCTTCCATCATTGTCTTGTGCACATCGTCTGAGCGCGGAACTGGCTTGGTGGGCGTGGGTTCCCTGGAAAAAGACCTGCTGGCGAGGCTGAGACTGTTCACGATGTCGAGCAGGGCTGGCCTGGCGCTTTCGGGTAGGTTCAGCCGTGTGAGCACTTTCTGAGAGGCTTCTGCGTCCAGGAGATTGGCCTGAAGCCGGGGATCACCGATCACGGCAAACACGGCTTTCAGGGCATGCTGAGTCGCTTCTTCTGCGTGGTTGTCACCCATTGCTGCCCTTCCCTCTCCCTCAACCCAAGCGTTGGCGCATGACCGCAGCCTTTTGGGCCAACAGGTCAAACTCGGCCTTTTGGGTCACGAGCTGCTTCGAGATCTTGTCCACTTGCTCCTTGAGCTCCTTCAAAGAAAGATCTCGATGAGCGAGTTGACGAAAATCGTAGAGTCTATCCAGGTACAGATAGGCCACCTCACCTTCTCGCATTTCCAGGTGCTGGCAGAATTGATCCCAAATCTGCTGGTCGTCTGCCGATAGTTCAGCATCGTGCCTCAGTGGTCGCAGGGCGTGCCCCAACCGTTCGAGCTCGTCGCACCACTGCTGGGCGCGGAAGGTGTCTACCAGAGAATCGTATTCGAGCTCCTGCAAGGCTTCCCTGGCCTCCGCCTCGTTCGCCGCCAGGCTGGTTTTGACTGCGACCATGGCTACTTTGCTGTGAATATCGGCCAGCAGGTTGTAGATTTCCGCCGTGTGCTCCAGGTACTCTTTGATCTCGGCAGAGGCGGGCTTCCCGCCCAGCACGTCCAGGATCTCGGCCCCAACCCGGGCCGCTTCGTCAAAGAACCCCATCGATCCCTTCATGATTCACCTACCCTCCTACCTTTCTACAGAACATATCATCGGAGCAGCAGACCGTCGAGTCGATGAAGGGACACGGTCAAACTGCCCTACTGGTGGATGCCGCCCTCTGTCATCTTGCCAGCGTCCAGGATACGCTCGGCCTCCTCTGCAGTCAGGTAGCCCTTTTCGAGGACGACTTCCTTGAGGGTCCGATTGGTGGCCATCGCCTCCTTGGCCACCTCGGCGCCCTTGTTGTAGCCAATGACCGGGTTCAGAGCCGTGACCAGGATGGCGTTCTTGGCCAGCCAGCCCCCGGCCTTTTCTCGGTTGGCCGTGATGCCCACCACGCACTTGTCGGTAAAGGCCCGCACCGCGCCGATGAGGACCTGCATCATTTCGAACAGGTTGTGGGCAATGATGGGCATCATCACGTTCAGCTCGAGCTGGCCCGCCTGTCCGGCCAGCATGACCGTCAGGTCGTTGCCCATGACGTGGAAGCAGGCCATGTTCAGCATCTCGGCCAGCACGGGATTAACTTTCCCCGGCATGATGCTGCTGCCCGGCTGCACGGCGGGCAGATGGATCTCGTCCAGACCGGTGGATGGGCCGCTGGATAGCAGGCGAAAGTCGTTGGCGATGCGGTCCAGGGTGACGGCCAGGGTGCGCATCGAGGCGGCAAAGTCCACAGCGTCGGCCATGCTCTGCATCGACTCGAACAGGTCGTCCGATTCGTAGAGCTCCAGGCCGGTGAGTCCTGTGAGTTTCTGCACCATGCGGGCGTGGTACTCGGGATGAGCGTTGAGGCCAGTGCCGGTGGCCGTGCCGCCGATGCCCAGCCGTCGGAGCCCCTGGGCGGCGCGGCGCAGACGGTCGGCGTCGCGCTCGACGGCGCGGGCGTAGCCGCCGAACTCCTGGCCCAGGCGCACGGGCACGGCGTCCTGCAGGTGCGTCCGCCCCGACTTGACGATATCGTCGAACTCTTGGGCCTTTTTGCCCATTTCTTTGGCCAGCCGCTCCACCTCACCGGTCAGCTCGTCCAGGCGCCACAGGCAGCCCAGGCGGATGGCGGTGGGAATGGTGTCGTTGGTGCTCTGGGCCATGTTGACGTGGTCGTTGGGATGGACTGGCTTCTGTGGGTCATCGAGGGCGTAGCCCAAGAGTTGATTGGCCCGGTTGGCGATCACCTCGTTAATGTTCATGTTGTGGCTGGTGCCCGCTCCAGCCTGAAAGGGGTCGACCACGAACTGGTCGTCCCAGCGACCCTCGATGACCTCTTGCGCCGCCTGGACGATGGCCTCGCCCCGCTCCTCGTCCAACAGATCCAGGTCCATGTGCACCAGGGCGGCCGCTTGTTTGATGACGGCCATGCTCCACACGAAAGCGCGGTAGGGCTTTAGGCCGCTGATGGGAAAGTTGTGCACGGCCCGCATCGTGTGCGCCCCGTACAGGGCGTCGGCCGGGACCTCGCTCTCGCCCAGCGAGTCCATTTCGATTCGCGTGTCGTTCATCATGCCTCCCCGTCGGGCAGATTGCCGACTTGCCCTACGGTGCGTTCAGGTAGGAATCGGCGTAGAGGGTTTGGTTGTTGAGGATCTTGACTGTCTTGAATAGCTTGCCCTGCTCCGGATCGGACGGGTCCACGAAAGCGGGATCGAGTTCCACTTCGGCCTTGGTCACATCAAAGAGGCGGATGAGCAGCCGGTCGTAGGCGGTCGTGGCGTCGCGCTCGCGGACGACGCGCAGGACATCCATCAGGTCGGGGTCGAGGGGATTCGCCACGAGGGCATCGAGCCCGCTTCCCAGGAGCTGGGTCAGGTAGGCTTGGGCGACGTAGGGTTTTGCCGCGTCAGCCACGCCGTCTGCCACGTCGTCCAGGTGAACGAGGGTGTTGGGGGCGGGCTCGGCCGCGATCTTGAGCAGGCGCAGCGTCTCGACGGTGACAGGCACCATCGGCTGGTCGCAGGTGAGGGCAGTGGTCAGCGGGTCCACATAGAGGTCCTCCAGCGGCAGGCCAGCGTCGAGCACCTGGGGCAGCAGGGTCTCGGTGACGCGCGTGATCCGCTCTTCGGTCGGTGTGGGCAGGCCCTTGGGACAGGCTGAGAAGGCCAGTCTGGCGTCATGCCGCTTGGCGAGGGCGATGAAGGGATCGAGATCGGCGACGCCGGGTAGGGTCGCGTCAATCAAAATTCTGTCTTTGGCGGCCCTGAGGCCGGCTTGGAGCGCTGCTGGGTCGTCGCTGCGTAAGGCCAGAGGCACACAGATCTCATCGTGGATGGTCTCTACGAGCCAGGCCAGGTCGCCGGTTGCGTTCTTTCGCTGTGGTCCCATGTCCACCAGCAGCCAGTTGGCTCCGGCTTCGATCTGGCGACGAGCCAGGGTCTTGATCAGCAGGTCATATCGTTGATAAACGGCGGCGGCCAGCACTTCGCGCGAGAGTCGTATCTGATTTCCAATCAACAGCATAGTCTCATCCTCCAATCCGATTCTGGATTTGCAGTTGCAAATTGTAGATTGTCTCGGCGTTGAGGATGACCGCGCTGTCGAAACGTACTGCGTATTGCGCAAGCCATAAAGAGCTTGCTATGGAATGCGCAACACGCAGTATAGACTAGAAGGGCGCAAAGCCCATAGTCGTCTGGAATTGGCCCATTAGATAATTATACTCGCCCTCCAGCAGGCGCAGGTGGCCTCGCTCCATCTCGGCCAGATCGAGGAACATGCGCTTGCCGTTGGGGTCGTCGGTTTTGTCGGCGGCGTGGGTGTAAAAATCCACGGCGTCCTTTTCAATGAGGTAGGCCACGCGCAACGCCGACAGGTCCGATGTGTAAGCCACGACGTTCTGTTCGACCCGTTCGCGAGAAAAGATGGGCGCGCCCTTGACCAGCTGTAGGGGCACGCCCTTGTACTCGGCCCATTCGCCGCTTTGCTCAAGCATGGCCTTGGTGTTGCGCAAGAGCTCCAGGTGTATGATTTCGTCCCTGGCCAGTCGCTCAAACATCTCCTGGGCATTGGGATCCTTGGTGCGGCTGGCAAATTCCTGGTAGAGATTGTGACCATCGATCTCGGTCTGGATGGCCATCTGCAGGGCGGTCAGGGTGGCATCTAGGGTACCAGGCGTTTTACTCATCTTTTTCCTCCAGGATCACCTCTTCTTCGTCCTCGCCACGCAGGTCCAGCAGCCAGTTTTCAAAAGCCTCTTTGTCGATCTTGGCCTGGATACGTTTGTGGCCTTCGGCGCTCAAGCGCTTCTCGAGCTCAATGTGACCGGCCTCGGTGCGCAGATCCAAGTCGGGCCAGCGGGTCTCGGCGGCCTCCTTCGAGGTCCAGATGCAGTAGCGAAAGACGCGCTCATCGTCCTTGAGCACGCGGAAAAAGTATTGGAATCGATCGCTTGGTTCTGGTTTAAAGCCTGCGTCCACGGTGTAGCCTTTGTAGGTCCAACTCTCATCTTTTCCCTTGCGCTCCTGACCCAGCATGGCCTGCGTCTGGGCCAAGAGTTCGTTGGGATCGGCGGTGGGGCGGGCACAGAGGGTGCCCAGGCAGACGTAGGCGGCCGGCGCCGGTTCAGCCGGATAGCCCAAGCGGGCCAGTCGCTCCGGTTCCCAGTGTGGGTCCACCGCCTGGACTGTCTTGTTCGGGGCGTAGGCGCGGCGGGCGCCACGGAGCAGGCGAGCGCGGGTCGGGTCCTCATTCTCGCCCACCACAGTGATGAGGACAGGCCGTCGTAGGAAGCGATCCACCGTGAGGGCAAAGCGGGCTGCTTCGTAACCCATGTCGGGGTAGTAGGGTAGTAGGGCTTCCAAGGTCTCCTGCGCCGACTGGCGGTACTCCTCGCGACCGGTCAGGCGATATAGGCGGAGGTTGACCTCGGCAGCCTGCGTGTTTTCACAAAAGGGTTTTTCGCGGCGTCGGAGCCGGCCGACGGCCTCCGGTGCGGCAACGGTGTCGAAATAGCGACCGTCGTTGTCGCGCAGGGCATTGTCGGCGAAGCGAACCAGCGTCTCAGCGCGCTGGAGGTAGACCTCGCGGCCAAAGTGTTCGTAGGCGTCGAGCCAGGCGCGCGCCGTGCTTATCTGGTCTGCCAGCAGGCCGGGCACGTGGGGCTGGGTGTCCAAGTAGTGGTGCAGGCCCAGGCCCTTGCTGTAGCTCTTTTGCCAGATGTACTCCAAGGCGCGGATGGCCAGGTCGGCATAGCGGGGGTCGTCGAGCACGGCGCTGGTCAGCAAGTAGGCCGAAGCGACGGCGGCGTTCCGTTCGGTGTACACTGTCTTGTCCACGTAAGGCGGCTCGCGCTCGGCTCGTTCATCGGCGGTCAGGACATAGTAATCGGGGTCGG
>JASFTJ010000143.1:0-6348 GCA_050053615.1 Anaerolineae bacterium
AAGGAAACGGACAAGTTGGCGGGCTGCGTCGTCTATTCGAATCTGGAGCGCAGGTTGGCGACCACGGTGGGCATCATCGTCGCCAAAGAGTTCTGGGGGACGGGCGTGGCTCTCGACGCCCAGGAGGTCCTGCTGCGTTTCCTGTTCCAGGAGCTTGGGCTGCGCGTGGTCCGGCTATGGACCCACAGCGGCAACCCGCGAGCCATCCAGTTGGCTCAAAAGTCGGGCTTTCAAGTCTCGGCTCGGACGCGCGAATCGATATTCAAAGACGGGCAGTTATTCGACAACGTGATTATGGATCTCTTGCGTGAGGAGTATTTCGCCCGGCATCCAGAGTTGACGGACCATCTGCCGCCCATCTGAGAGTGTGCAAGCGAACCGGCCGCGCCGAATAGCGCTCTACCCTTCAGGAAGTTGCGCAACCACAAACACGATCCGCGTCCGCCACGGAACCGTCTGCCCGGCAAGCTGGCGGCGGAACAGCGCCCCCACCTCGGCCAGCTCGTCGGCCGTGAGGCGGCGGAGCAGGTGTTGGGCGTACGACGGGCGCTCCCCGGCGGCGTCCAGGGCGAACCAGCGCTCCAGCGTCGCCGGGCTGACCAGCATTTCCGCCTCTTGCGTCTCCTCCTGGAGACTAACCTCGCCAAACCCGGCGGCTTCCAACGCGGCCCGCAAGTCTTTAGCGTCCCAGTTGACCAGGGGGTCGTCGCCGTCGGCATAGATGGCCTCCTCGGCTTCGACGACGCGCTGCTGGAGGTCGTCGGCCAGGGACGAGAGGTCAGCCAAGGCGTAGAGGCGCTGCGGAGTACCGCTGCCGTTCCGGTGGCTGTGGCGCACCACCGTCTCGGCCAGGCTGAGACGGCCGCCGGGCTGGAGCCAATCGGCCAGGAGGCGCAGGGCCGCCTCCTTGTCGGGCAGCGGACTCAGAGCGTTGCGGCCCACGGCGGCGTCGAACCGGATCTCGTCCTCACCGCGCAAGGCCAGCAACTCGGGCAATTCCTCGATGTCGCCCACCAGGACGATAGGCCGTGCCAGTTCGGACAGACGCTCGGCCTGCTGGCGCAGGGCCTCGCCGTCGCGGCGCTCGCGGGCTAGCGCCCAGGTGCCGCCCTCGGGGGCGCGGCGCAGCAATTCCCAGGTGAGCAGGCCGCTGCCGGCGTTGAGGTCGAGCAGGACGTGGTGGCGCTGCACCCCAGCGGCGTCGAGCACCCGGTCGCGGAGACGGCCCAGCCGCTCGCCGGCGTTGCTCACAGTCCGCTGCAGCCAGCGATCGTGGTCCCGGTCGCCGGGGGCAAAGGTCAGGATTTCCGGCTCGCTTTCGACCATGGCTGCCAGCTGGGCCTCGCGGCGGCGGGCCACCTGCTCGCGGATGGCCCGCTCGTAGCCCTGGTCGCCGGGGTCGTAAAAGGTCCGGCCCTGGAGCGCGGCGGGCAGGTATTGCTGGGCCACCCAGTGATCGCGGTAGGCGTGGGGATAGAGGTAGCCCTGGCCGTGGCCAAAGCCCTCGCTGTCGCGACTGGCGTCCTTGAGGTGGCGGGGCACATCGGCCTCCTGCTCCCGCTCCACAGCCGACAACGCGTCGAAAAAGGCGAGGGTCGAGTTGGACTTGGGCGCGGTGGCCAGGTAGAGGGTCGCCTCGGCCAGGTGGAAGCGGCCCTCGGGCAGGCCGACCCGGTCAAAGGCCTCGGCGCAGGCGGTGACGACGGCCACGGCGTTGGGATCGGCCAGGCCCACGTCTTCGCCGGCAAAGATCAGCATCCGGCGGAAGAGAAAGCGGGGGTCCTCGCCGGCGTAGACCATCTTGGCCAGCCAGTAGAGGGCGGCGTCGGGGTCGGAGCCGCGCAACGACTTGATAAAGGCGCTGATGGTGTCATAGTGATAGTCGCCGTCCTTGTCGTAGAGCACGGCCCGGCGCTGGATGCTCTCCTCGGCGACGGCCATGTCGATAAGAATCACGCCTTCGTCGTCCGGTGGGGTGGTCTCGACGGCCAACTCCAGGGCGTTGAGCACGCCGCGAGCGTCGCCGTTGGCCACATCGACCAGGTGGGCCAAAGCGTCGTCGTGCAGGTCCACGGTCAGCGCGCCGTAGCCCCGCTCGGGGTCGGCCAGGGCGTGGCGGGCGATGGTCAATAGATCGTCCTCGGTTAGCGAGCGGAACTGGAAGATGCGGCTGCGGCTGACCAGGGGTCGGTTGACGCTAAAGTAGGGGTTCTCGGTGGTGGCGCCGACGAGGATGACGGTGCCGTTTTCGACCCAGGGCAGCAGGGCGTCCTGCTGGGCCTTGTTCCAGCGGTGGACTTCGTCGACGAAGAGGATGGTGCGCTGGTTGTAGAGGGCGCGGCGTTCCTGGGCCTCTTTGGTCACGCGGCGGATGTCGGCCACGCCGGCCAGCACGGCGTTGAGCGTTTCGAAATGACTCTCGGTGGTGTTGGCGATGACCATGGCCAGTGTCGTCTTGCCGGTGCCCGGCGGCCCGTAGAAAATGACCGACGAGAGCTGGTCGGCCTGGATGGCGCGGCGCAGCAGCCGCCCCGGCCCGACGATGTGCGCCTGGCCGGCGAACTCGTCCAGGGTGCGGGGCCGCATCCGCGCGGCCAGCGGTGCTTCCTTCTCGATTTGCTCCTTACGGGCGTGGTCAAATAGATCCATGCTTGAATTGTACCGGAAATGGTCAAAAGCGCAAATCAATTCGTCTTGCTTGCTGTCCTTTTCTTTTTGTGCTACACTGGCGCCATGACTGGGGCACGTGTTCGATGGTCCCGTTTCGGGATCCTGCTCAGTGTTCTATTGGCTTTTGGCCTGCGACTGTACGCCATTGATCGTCAAGACATCTGGGGTGATGAGGCCTTTAGCATCTGGCTTAGTGCTCAGCCTCTGTCCCAGGTCGTGGCTGGCGGCGCCGACACCCACCCGCCTCTTTATCCCTTGTTGCTCCATCTGTGGCTGCGGCTGGCGGGATCGTCGCCATTGGCCGTGCGCTTCCTCTCGGCTTGCATCGGTACATTGGCCGCGCCGGTGGTGTTTGTACTGGGCCATCGGGTCTTGGGCCGGACGACGGGGCTCCTGGCCGCGCTGCTGACTGCCGTCTCGCCAGTCTTGGTCTACTACTCCCAGGAGACGCGGATGTACGGCCTGGTCACGCTCTTGACCGCCGCCTCCGTCTACTGGGTGGTGCGGGTTCTGGACGCCGACCGCGACGCCATCTCCCCCTACGTCTTTTACGGCCTCGTCACGCTGGCCGCAGCCTACAGCCACTATTATGCATTCTTTGTCGTCCTAGCCCAGAACATGGTCGCCCTGCCTGTGCTGTTACACCGCCGTCGATGGCTTGCGCTGCGTCGCTGGCTGACTGCGCAGGGGCTCATCGCTCTGGCGTATGTCCCCTGGATCGCGGTGCAGAGCCGCTTTCTCAGCGGCAGGGCCAGCGCCCGTTTCGACGAGTGGAACCTCTCTTCGGCCCTGCGCATGGTCTGGGAGACGATCCGCTCGTTTGGCGCCGGCCTGGCGGTCCCCTCGGTTGCCGCCGCATCGATCACCATCATGTTTCTCATAGCCCTCTTTGCCGGACTGGCAGCCCTACTCCGCCGCCGCGAGTCGCAACCCTGGCTCATCGTCACCTATCTCGTCGCGCCGTTCTTGCTGGCCTGGGCCGTGAATCCCTTCATGCCCTTCTTCCATGCTCGTTACCTCCTCCTCATCGCGCCGGCCTTCTACCTACTGGCGGCATGGGGCGTGGTGACCTCCGGCCGCTTGTGGCTCCCCTTGGCCGCTATGGGCAGCGTGTTCCTGCTGACCGGAAGCGCTTACGGGCTGCATGGCTACTACACCGACGATGCATTTATCAAGGGCCGTTACGGTCAGATGATGGCGTTCATCGAGCTCCACGCCCAACCCGATGATGGGCTGATCCTGGCCAATCAGCTTCAGCGACCCATTTACGAATACTACCGGCCGGAGGAGCTAGAGGGTTATTTCTTCCCCCGCTACGGGTATCCGCTGGAGGACCCACGCACTGCTCGCGATCTGGAGTCGATCGCGGCTCGCCATCCGCGCCTGTGGCTGATCCGCTTTGGCAATCCAGCCGTGTACGACCCTGACGGCTATCTGATCCGCTGGCTGGCGACCCACGGCAGTAAGGCCTACTTCGGTGGCTGGGTGGATGCAGATCTCTCGCTGTATGTGACAATGCCCGCGGCCAAAGACGAGTCCATCCAGCACCCTGTGCATCTCGATTTGGGTGATCGGGTGCGGCTGCTGGGCTACACCCTCGACGCCGAGCACGCGCTTCCCGGTGGCTCGGCCCAGCTCACCGCAGGTGACACCTTGCTCCTGACTCTCCACTGGCAAGCCCTGGCGCCAATGGAAAAACGGTACACGGTCTTTACGCATCTGCTGGACGCCGATGGACAGATCCGGGCACAGATGGATAGCGAACCGCAGGGCGGCGGCCTACCCACCGATCGCTGGGCCGTCGGTCAGATCGTCCAGGACAACTATGCCTTGACCGTGGCAGACGATACCCCACCCGGCCCCCACGTCCTCGAAGTAGGAATGTACCTCCTGGAGACGCTCGAACGCCTCTCTGTCCGAGATCCCGACACAGGCGAATCCTTGGGCGACCGGGTGCTCCTGGGGACCATCGAGGTAACGGCGCCGTGACAAAGAGCTCTCTGAGAAAGGTCAAACTGCTCGCGCTCTTTGCCATCATTGTGCTGGCAGCGTTCTTTCGCCTGTATCGGATAGACACGGTGCCTCCCGGCGACCGGTACGATCCTGCCTACTATGGTGTGGATGCGCTCCGCATCTTGGAGGGGGAACGACCTATCTTCCTGCCGACTAATTTCGGCCGTGAGGCGCTGTTCAGCTATGTGGTAGCCTTGGTTGTCGCCCTCCTGGGCATCACCCCCTATTCCATGTACGTTGCTTCGGCCATCGTTGGGATTCTAACCGTGCCGGCGGTCTATCTCGTGGTCGAGGAACTGCTTGCCGAGGAAGAGGGAGCCTTACATCGCTACGGTGGACTGCTGGCTGCGCTGGCCGTCGCGATTTCCTACTGGCACTTGAACTGGAGCCGGTTTGGTGTGCGGGCCATTCTCTTGCCGCTCTTTGTAGCTCTCACAATCTACTTTTTTTGGAGGGCATTACGCATTAGCTCGGCGTATCTGTTTTTATGTGCCGGTTTCTTTCTGGGACTTGGTATGTATACCAATCAGGCCGCCCGCGCCCTCCCGCTGTTGATCGTGCTCGGTTTCATCTATATCATGGTCTGGCGCCGGTGTTGCGGCAGGCGCGACCTGCTGCACCTGGCTCTGCTGGTCCTGGCGGCCCTGGTCGTTTTTGCCCCACTAGGTTATTACTTTCTCACCCATCCTGGGAGTTTTACCCAGCGCATAGGCCAGACATCCGTCCTGGACCCCTCACAAAGCCTGACGAGTAACTTGCAGGCGCTCGGAGAGGGACTCCAAGATACGCTGTGGGCATTTAGCTTCTACGGCGACGAGGAACCCACCACCAACCTGCCAGGCCGTCCTATGTTGAATGGGTTCCTATCCTTGCTGCTTCTCGTGGGCGTGCTGGTCAGCCTGCTGCGGATCCAAAGGCCAGTGTACCTCTTTGTCCTCACCTGGCTGGCTGTGATGAGTGCGCCTGCAGTCCTATCGCAGTACGGACCGATTGCAAAGCGGGCGATAGGCACACTGCCAGTGTTCATCGTTCTGATCGTGATCGGAGCCTTGGCGCCATGGGATACGCTCCGTCGCTGGGTCCTGCGTCGCAGATTGAGGTGGGGCAGGGTCCTTGCAACCTTTGTGCTCGTTGTGATCATAGCCGGTTTCCTTTATGGCACCGTGCTGACCTATTATGACTACTTTGTCGTGTGGGCCGGCGATCCAGACCTGTTCACCCACTTTGAGGTGGGACCGACAGCCATTGGGCAGTATGTCGGGACTCTTCCGCTAGAGGAAAGGGTTTATATCTCCCCCATACCGCCCGACCATCCCAGCATCGTGTACAATTCCCACATGCGTCCCGGTGTCAAGGGTTACGACGGGCGGGTTTGTGTCGTGGTACCTGCGCAGCCTGAACAGAGCATCACCTATGTCATCGTATCCGACCAGGATCCGAACAGCCTAGAGTTGTTGGGCAGCTATTTCCCCGGAGCAGAGATCGTGGCAGAGGGTCCATTGCACTACCAGCAACCATACTTCCTTGCCCTCCGGATCCCTCAGAGCAGTCGGGCTCTCATTGCACCGACACACCCCCTGGAAGTGAACTGGGCGAACAAGATAAGACTCCTGGGGTATGATCTGGACGCCGATGTCCACAGACCGGGGGACACGGTTCTGCTGA
>JASFTJ010000144.1:0-6342 GCA_050053615.1 Anaerolineae bacterium
TCTTTGTAATCCCAATTGCCGAATGAAGAATCATGAACAAGCGAGTGTCCGCTGTGCTGGCTCCATCTTGTCGAGATGGGGCTTTTAGAGTACAATAAGGGGAGTGTGATAGATCAGACCTGGCAACGCGGTGGACGGAGGGGAAGCGATCTGAATGAAACAGCAGAAGGAGAGCGTGAATGTCACAGTCATTTGAAGTAGGCAAGACGTATCGAAACCGCAACGGCGAGTATGTCGTGCAGGCCCTTGAGGGGGATCGGATGAAGATCCGCTACGCGAGCGGGGGGACCCTTGTCACCAAAGTGGACCTTCAGGCCCGCATCTGGGAGAACATCCAACTCGAGGAACAGATAGCGCGGGAGGAAGAACGGCGTCGGCTGGCTCGCGAGGCCAGACGGGAAGCCAGGAGGCGAACCAGGCAGAAAAAGAAGCCCGAGTTTAAAGGCTTTGTGGAGGATGACTTTGAAACCACGAAGCGGCGCATCGCCTGGTCTGGTCGGGAAGACATGGGCAGGTACCTATCCTTCGAGCTGAGGCGGTACACAAGAGGTGCCTTTCGATGGTGGATTGTCCCCCGCGAGTCTGGAGTGCACGTAGCCCGGAAACAGCATTTCAGTCGTGACATCCGGGATCGGGTTGCCCTCTTTTTTGTTCTGGTCGACCCCGATGGTGTGAGTTATGGGCTCCGAGTGACCAAGCCTGACGAGGAGGAAAAAGCGGACTCGCACTGGGCAGGTTTTGTTTCGGGGCTGCGGGACTCTGAGCAGGTGCGTGAAGATCTCTATGCCGCGATGGAGCGGCACGGGCTCAGCATAGACATTTATTGCGAGGAGCAGGCGTTCACAAAAGTGGCCGGAATTACCGTTGAGGATGAGGGTTTCTTGTGGCAGCACGAGACCGTGGATCAAAAGGAAACTCGGGAGATGGATTGGGAGGACTTGATCGATTACTTGAAATCCCAGGGATCCGGCAAGCGATGTCACCTCTACGTTCGCAAGCAGTTCTCTGTGGAGGGAGCGTTGAAGGGGGGCGCCGGAATGGCCAGCGAGATATCGTCCGTCTTCAAGTCTTTGGCACCTCTGTATGACGTCAGCATCGCTGCGTAACACCATGTGCGACGCATTGAGATGAAACAGCTCCGCGGCACGCCCCTCAAGCGGTTCCTGCGCACTCTTCCGGCGCCGCCGTCGCCGACCGAACTGGTCATCGTTTGCCAGAGTGTTGCATATCCGGTGAACGTCGGTTCGATTTTTCGCGTCGCCGACGCTCTGGACGCTGCCGAGGTAGTGCTGACGGGCATCTCCCCGACTCCGCCCCATCCCACTATCAGCAAGGTGGGGCGCAGGAAGCACCAACGGGTGCCATGGCGGTATCAAGACCGCCCCGAGCCAGTTCTGGAAGCGCTGCGTGAGGAGGGTTTTTGGATTGCGGCGCTGGAAATCACAAGCAAATGTGAGCCCTACTACAGCTTGGACTATCCTCGGCGCGTGGGCTTGTTGCTGGGCAATGAAGAGCATGGCGTGAGCCGTGCCTGCCTGGCCTTATGCGACGCGGCGATCTTTGTCCCGATGTATGGCAAGGGCAAGTCGCTGAATGTCCACGTGGCATTGGCCGTGGTAGGCTACCGCATCTTGCATGGACAGCCGGCGGCGAGGTCACGGGCGTGAGTCTTGGCCGGCCTGTTCATCGGATTGGTGGTGGCGTTGATGGCCGTGATTGCTCTTTGGTTCATTGCAGTGCCGTACATTATGGCCATTGGCCCCTCCATCTAGATCTGGCGGGTCTGAGGGAATGGAATCATGAGTGAACTATTTGACAAATTGGCGGAAAGCGCCGGACAGGTGATTTCGGAGATAGACAGGGGCGGGCAGATTCAATCGGCGATTGGCGGCCTGCGCCAGCGTCTGGCCGAGGCCGAGCGCAGGCGCAAGATCAGCTATCTTGGGCAGCAGATCCAGGACCTGCAGGCCAAGGAAGCACAGGCCATCAACTCGCTGAGCGCTCAGGTGCTAGCTCTATACGAAGCTGGCACGCTTAAGCAACCAGAATTGGTCAGTCTGTGCCATGGTGTAGATGAGATTCGTGGACAGATCAGCGAGAAAGAGGCTGAGCTAGAGCTGCTTCAGCCTCAGTCACCTGAGCCCTCCACAGAAGCACGTTGTCCCAACTGTAAGGTGCCCGTCGTCGCTGGAGCCGCCTTCTGCCAGACCTGCGGCACGCGTTTGACCGAAGAGGAACAGCCTGCACCTGTCCTTTTTTGCGTCCACTGCGGCGCTCAGTTGCGCGAGGGTGCTCGTTTTTGTCCCAAATGCGGTCAGACAGTTGCTTAGGATGGGGTGTACATGGAAAAAGTGCGCCGAGGGCAGCGCAATGAGCCTTGGCTTTCTTTCTGCTTGATGACTTGCTCCCGTTGGCTTCAGCTCATTCAGGATAAGGAGTGGCCTTTGTGAAGGGCATCGCGCATTTCATCACCGGAGTGGCTGTGGCTACTTTCTTTCCCGAGGTCGTCCATGGCGCAGCGCACAACCTGGGCTTCGGGCCGCTGCTCGGTGGGTTTGCCGGGTTGCTGCCGGACACGCTCGATTTCAAGTTTGTGCGCTACTTTGCCCGGCTGGACGACGAGATCGACCCGGCCAAGCTTGCCACCGAGGCCGGTCACCCCGATCCTCAAGCTATCGCCGAGCGGATCGCGGCGGCGATGAACCGTGCCTACAATCGTGGCAAGCTGATCAGTGTGCAGTTGCACACTCTCAAGCTGGGGGCTGACCTGTGGCGCCGATACAGCTTGACTTTTGATCTGAGCCGCGATCAGGTGGTGGTCCGCATTGGGCCAGTGGTGACAACAGGACAGGTACCCTACGCTGATAGCCAGATCCCTGACCTGGCGCCAGGCCGCGCGCAGGTCCAGGCCCCCATCCTCCACACCTACGATGCAGAAACCACGATAGACATCTTTGACGGTCCTTCTCTTGCCTTTGAGAAGAGGGGCGACGCTGTGGAGGTGACCTTTCTGCCTTGGCATCGGGCCTGGACTCACTCATTGGCGATGGTCGTACTGCTGGGAATAATGGGTTTCCTTTTCGCGCCGGTCTATGCGCTGGTTATGGCCCTGGCGGCTCTGGCACACATCCTTGAGGACCAGCTGGGCTTCATGGGTAGCAATCTGCTCTTTCCCTTCACTGGCAGGCGCACGATGGGTCTCAAGCTGGTCCGTTCTGGGGACGCCATCCCCAATCTTATGACCGTGTGGGTCAGCCTGGCCGCCATCCTGCTTAACCTAGATCGCTTCTCTGCGACGCCGTCTATCCCAGTGTTGCCCTACGTGCTGACCGTGATGGCCACGCCTTGTCTGATCTTTCTGGGGCTCAGTGTTTGGACGAACCGGCGGAGAGCCCACCGGTGCGCGGCGGGCTCTCCTCGTGCGATGGCGGCCCTCGAGGCGCTCGATGAGACGGAGGAGGTGGACATCTAGTTGCTATCTGTGCTATAATGGCCATCGGAGGTGACCGATGAAATCCAGGCCTTCCTTTAACGAAAAGGACTTGGAACAGCTGCGCGATGCGTGCGTCTTTGAGCCGCGCCTGGCAGCTCTCTATACCTTTGGGCCATCCCGGCGGAGTGAGCTCGACCTGGCTGCCCTGTTTAGTGAGTCTATGAACTGGCCTGAACGCCTGGATCTGGAATTGTGCATCGCCAAGGCCCTCGAACTCGATGGCGTCGAATTGGTCGATCTCGAACGAATGCCCCTTGTCTTTCGGCACTGGGTCCTGAACCGTGGAGAACCCATCTATGTCGGCCAACCCGAACCGTTGGCGGTGTTCATTGAGGATACGATCGCACGCTATTCCGCCTTTTATCCATTGCTGGAAGCGCTGTATTGGGAGGTTGAGACCAGACCACGGCCTGAAGATATGGTATAATCATGGCTGCCCAGAAAAGGAGCAGCCGGAGGAAAGAGGGTACTTCTTTTTCCCCTTGAAATAGCCTTTTTCAGCGGATTTGATAATGACCGAGGAGGCTACCGTTGATCATCGTTGCATTGCCTGTTGGCTTGATCCAGACCAATTGTTACATCGTCGGTTGTGAGGAGACAAAGGAGGGGGCGATCATTGACCCGGGCGGCCATCCGGGGCGCATCCTGGCTGAAGTGGAGCGTCATGGGCTTACGATCAAGTACATACTCAACACACATGCTCACTTTGACCACACTGACGCCAATGCCGCCCTCGTCGAGGCCACCGGCGCAACTCTCGCCATGCACCCCGCGGACCGGCCTCTGTTGGAAGCCGCTGGCGGCGCGGCCCTCTTTGGCGTACATGGCGATCCTGGCCCCTCACCTGACCTGGAACTCGACGATGGCGATGAATTAGAGATTGGCGAGCTACGCTTCCGGGTGCTGCACACACCCGGCCACACTCCCGGGCATGTCACGTTCTACGAGCCGACGGAGGGGGTGATCTTTGATGGCGACGTCCTTTTCTACCGGGGCATCGGTCGCACCGACCTGCCGGGCGGCAGCCGACAGCAATTGATGGACAGCATCCAGCGTGTGCTCTTTGCCCTGCCCGACGAGACGATAGTCTATTCGGGGCACGGCCCAAAGACGACCATCGGTGACGAGAAACGGCTCAATCCCTGGATACGGTAGTGGTAGCATTCCACCGCTTGGGGCAGATTTGTGGTCCATTCCACACAAAGGGAAGTGACAACCATCGGCGAGCAAGCGGGTCCCAACCTGTAGCTGCGATAGGGGAGGACAAAGGGGACTTGTCGCAAGCCGGCTCGGAGCAGAGATCTCTGGCGCATCATCTCAACAATTCGGGGTGCAGGCCGGGCTCCCCAGCTTCGCAAGTCTCCTTCGGGGATGCGCCTGGCCGGCACTGGCCAGGCACGGGGGGAGCCGCCCCAGCTTTTTGAGATGATGTTCTCTGGCTATGGTAGCCGACCCTAAAAAGAATAATCGGGAGGAAATCGTGAGCAATCAACAAGAAGCAGTCATTGTCAGCGCTTGTCGGACAGCCATCGGCAAGTTTATGGGGGGGCTTTCGACCACGCCGGCGCCGCAATTGGGTGCGGTTGCCATCTGCGGGGCGATCGAGCGGGCGGGCATCGACCCGGCCATCGTGCACGAGACGTTTATGGGATGTGTCGTGCCCAACGGCATGGGACAGGCCCCTGCCCGTCAGGCGGCGGTGCATGGCGGCATTCCGCCTGAGGTGGGCGCAGTGACCCTCAACAAGGTGTGCGGCTCGGGGCTGAAAACCGTCATGCTGGCGGCGGGCCTCATCCGCGCCGGCGACGGCGAGGTCTATGTGGCCGGCGGCATGGAGAACATGAGCCAGGTACCCTACCATTTGCCCAAAGCGCGGACCGGCTACCGGCTGGGCGACGGCCAGTTGATCGATGGGGTGGTCCACGATGGCTTGTGGAGTGCCTTCACCGATAAGCACATGGGTAACTCGGCCGAGTTCATCGCCGAGCAATTCAATCTGACCCGCGAGGAGCTGGATGAGTATGCCTACCACAGCCACCGCAAAGCGATTGAGGCTATTGACGCTGGGCGTTTCCATGACGAGATCGTGCCGGTGGAGGTGCCGCAGCGCAAGGGGTCGCCTCTCATCTTTGACACGGACGAATGCCCACGCCGTGATAGCAGCCTGCAAGCGCTGGCCAAGCTGAGACCGGTTTTCAAGAAAGATGGTCTTGTCACCGCGGGCAACGCGCCAGGTATCACCGATGGGGCGGCAGCAGTGATCGTGATGAGTCGCCGTAGGGCCGACGAGCTGGGCCTGGAACCCATGGCCCGCATCATCGGCTACGATCAGGCGGCGGTGGATCCGCAGTGGTTGTTCATAGCCCCGGTTCACGCTGTGCGCCGGCTGCTAAAGCGCACAGACACCTCCTTGGATGACTATGACCTGATTGAGCTGAACGAGGCCTTTGCTGCTCAGGCTCTGGCTGATGGCAAGGACCTGGAGAAAGACGGTTGGGACTGGGACAGGGTCAATGTCAATGGTGGAGCCATCGCTCTGGGTCACCCCATCGGTTGCTCGGGGACGCGGGTGCTTGTGACGCTGCTCTACGCCCTGAAGGATCGGGGGCTAAAGCGCGGTATGGCTAGCCTCTGCCTTGGTGGAGGGGAGGCAGTGGCGATGGCGGTCGAGTTGGAGGATTGAGGGCTCTGTGAGCTCTTGGCAGCTGAGGGGCCTGCAGGGGAAATACCTGCAGGCCCCTCGGGCGTTGGGATAGACATAGCCAGTCCGGCAGCCGTTTTGACAAAACGTTGACCGCCTATCCTCCCAGACCTTGGGGCCAAGGTCTGGGGGGACCGTCGCCAAAGCC
>JASFTJ010000145.1:0-6326 GCA_050053615.1 Anaerolineae bacterium
TTCACTTCTCAGGACAACGACCGAGTTGAGCTGAGCGTGCTTCGGGCAACGACGAGACCCCTTCCCGTTCCCCAGGTCTTTCGCCAGGATAGTCGTTTTATCACACACTTTTGCAACATCCGCCGGCCGTTGAGCCAGTACGATCTGGACATGTTGAGTTGGTTTCAGGATCTGTCCGCCGACGAACGACTGTGGCTGAAAGACCTGATACTCGATCTGTATGTACCCATTCTAGTTGCAGACAGACCCGTTGCCTTGCTGGGGCTGGGTCCCAAGGCAGGAGGACAACCCTACTCGGACCAAGACTTGGAAACGCTAATGATTCTGGCCGGTCAGACCGGCACGGCGCTGGAAAACGCTCGCCTGATGGACGATCTTCGGGCGGTGCAAGGGGATCTACATCGTCTGAGCGGGGAGCTGGCAGAGACGAATCAGCAGCTGCAACGTCTGGATCAGACCAAAGCTGACTTTATCACCATTGCCTCCCACGAGCTTCGGACGCCGTTGACGCAGATCTATGGCTATTCCGATATTCTGTCAAAACTGGAGGCTGATGAACTAGGCGATGCTCGGGTTGTGTACGAGTTCGTCCAGGGAATTACACAGGGGGCCTCTCGCCTGAAGAGTGTGGTCGATGCGATGGTGGATATGTCTCTGATTGAGACTGGGTCTTTGAGAGTAGATCCTGTGACCTTGCCGGTGGGGGTTGTGGTGCAGAATGCTGTTGAGACAATGCAAGGTGGCACCGACCGGCGCAGGGTGAAAATCAGGGTGCGCGATCTGTCGAAGCTGCCTTACATCCAGGCAGATAGCACTCGGCTGGAGCAGGTTTTTCTCAGCTTGCTGAGCAATGCCGTCAAGTTTACGCCGGATGGTGGGGAGATTACCGTCTCCGGAAGCCTCGATACCTCGTCCAAGACGGCCTATGTTGATCTGATGGTGTCCGACTCTGGCATCGGCATTAACCCTGAAGAGCAAGCTCTGATCTTTGAAAAGTTCCATCGCTCTGAGGACCTTTTGCGCCACAGTACAGACGACGTTGGTTTCAAGGGGGCTGGACCGGGCCTCGGTTTGGCCATCGCCAAAGGGATTGTTGAGGCCCACGAAGGCCGTATCTGGGTTGAAAGTCCGGGACGCGATGAGGAGAATTGTCCTGGCAGCACATTCCATGTTCGGTTGCCAGTGGCGGGTCCCACAGGAGGAGCCCATCCTACGCATAGCTAAAGGATAGATTCATGACCGACTATTACCCCGATCTTTGTCCTTGTCCTGGTGCTTCCTTGGACGATTTGGACCCCGCTCAGATTGACGCGTACCGGGAGGAGCTGGATCACCGACGCCCCGGTTCTCCCCTGTTACACGAAGGGAGCGAAGCGCTTCTGGTCCAGATCGGTGCTGCTGTGAAAAAAGAGGGGCGACCTCGGCCCACATTGACCGGTGTGCTCTTTTTCGGTCGGGACCCACAGCAGTTTTACCCTTCCTTCACCGTTACCTTCTTGCATTTTGCAGGCACTTCCATCGCCCGGGCTGAACCTGACGCTCCTCTCTACCTGGATAACCGCGAGTTCCGGGGCACCGTCCCGACAATGGTTGATGCTGCACGAGCCACGCTCTATGAAAAACTGAGTAAGCAAGCGGTGATGAAGGGCTTTGTTCGCCAGGATATGCTCGAATACCCCGAGCTGGCCTACCGCGAGTCCATCATCAATGCGGTGGCCCATCGTGATTACGAGCTGGAGGGTAGCTTTATTCAGGTGCGACTTTTTGCCGACCGGTTGGAGGTGCAAAGCCCCGGTGGGCTGGGCGGCAGCCTGACAGTGGACAACATGGTCTATGAGCAGTACACGCGCAATCCCCACATCATGCGCTTGCTAGACGATTTTGGCTATGTGGAGCGGCGGGGCCTGGGGGTGGATCAGATGATACGGGCCATGACCGACGCTGACCGCGAACCTCCCATTTTTGAAAACCGGGGTTCCTCGTTCTGGGTGACGCTCATGGGCGTACCAGCCTCCCGACCGCTTCCCGATCTGGCGCGCATGGGTCTCAATGACCGCCAGATACGGGCAGTACAGTACCTTCGCGCTCATGGTCGGCTCACCAACCGCGAGTATCAGAAAGAGTTTGGCGTGTCGGACCGGACAGCGCTGTATGATCTGAAAGGGCTGGTGGACGCCGGGCTGGCTCTTCCGGTGAGCAGTGGTCGGGGCCGCTATTACATCTTGCGCGACTAGTGCACTGTTGCGCAACCCTTGGCATGTCAGGTTACGTGTGTGTTTCGCGTATCCATACCGAGATTCTCGCCAAAAAAGCTGGGGAAGCAACTTTTTCTAGCGACCATCAAACAGTTCCACTCCGTTCAGCAAGGATGGCTTGGCCATAACAGGATTCCTCACCTTTACCTTGGTGAAGTATCCGATTGCCCACGGCCGTCTTACACCGCGTTCGTTGGTTTGCGCTTTGCGGTGTGTTGAGGTACAATCAGAGTACTGGCCGAGGGGAACATTGCATGGCAAACGAGACGATTCTAGTCGTAGACGATGAGGCGCACATCATTGAGCTGGCGCAGATGTATCTGGAACAGGCCGGTTATGATGTTCAGAGCGCTGGCGATGGACAGGAGGCGCTGATCCAGGTTCGACATCTGCGACCGGCCCTCGTCGTCCTAGACCTGATGCTGCCAGGGCTCGATGGCTGGGAAGTGTGTCGTCGACTGCGGGCTGAGAGCGACGTACCTGTCATCATGCTTACCGCCCGCAACGACGACGTAGACCGTATCGTCGGTTTGGAATTGGGAGCCGATGACTATGTCACCAAGCCATTCAACCCCCGTGAGCTGGTCGCGCGCGTGCGGGCCGTGTTGCGCCGCTATCAGAAAAGCGTCCGTCCCGTTCAGGCTTTGACGGTGGGACAACTCGCCGTCGATCCTGCCAGCCGTGAGGCATCTCTCGGCGGGTGTTTGCTCGACCTGCGGCCCAAGGAGTTTGATCTCCTCGTGGCGTTGGTTGAGCACGAAGGCTTGGTGATGAGCCGTGACCAGCTCCTCGACCAAGTGTGGGGCTATGATTTTCCCGGCGGTACGCGGACAGTAGATGCACACATTTCACGCTTGCGGACGCATCTGCAAGACAGCAACGTGATTATTGAAACCCATCGGGGAATTGGCTACAAGCTGGTGGGGTAGAGGGCCGTGTTCAAGAGCTTGCAGGCACGCTTGATGCTGTCCTATCTGCTGATCATTCTCGTTTGCCTGGCGCTTGTGGGCCTGGCAGCGTGGGTTTTGCTGCGTGGCTACCAACGGAGCCTGATCTTTAGTCGGCTGAACGACCGGACGGTCCTGGCCGCTCGGCTTGCCGGAGAGCTTCTGCGGCGAGGGGCGTCGCCCCAGATAGTTGTCGGTCGCCTGACGGACCAGATCAGCCGGGGCGGTGAGCTCCGTCTCTCTGCTTGCCTCCTGGAACAAGGGGGAGGAGTGGTGGCCAGCAGCAACGATCGGATTTGTCTCCCGCCCTTTCCCGTTCCAGCCGGGCCGACGCGCGGTGAGTGGCAGATGGCGGGCGGCGAGCGGCTGCTCTACGTCGCTGAGCCGGTGCCCCGTGATACCGAAGGCAATCCGCAGGGAGCGTCTTATGTCTTGGTTCTGGCCGAGCCTTTTCCGGTCGTACCTGTCGTGCGCACTGCCTTGCGCGATTTGCTGTCGCGCATTGTGTGGGCTGGGGCCATTGCTCTGGCGCTATCGGTGATCGTAGCGGCATTGATTGCCTATTCCATCGCACGGCCTTTGGACCGCATCGCCGAAGCGGCCGAAGAGATCGCGGCCGGCAACTATGACCAGCAGTTGAATATCTCTGCTCCGTCAGAGGTGACCCGTTTGGCGACCAGTTTCAACAGCATGGCTCGCCAGGTCAAGGCGACGCTCCAATCGCAGCGCGATTTTGTGGCCAATGTGTCTCACGATCTAAAGACACCTTTGACCTCAATCCAGGGCTTTTCCCAGGCTTTGCTGGATGGTACAGCCCGCGACCAGGCAGCTCGCAAACGGGCGGCGACTGTCATTCATAAGGAAGCTGGGCGGATGCGGCGCCTCGTGGACGATCTGCTTGACCTGGCGCGTCTGGAAGCAGGACACTTGACCCTGGCCCGCGAACCGGTAGATATTCGAGAGGTCTTGCGCGTTTGTGTCGATAGATTCGGTCCTCAGTCGAGACACTCCGGCGTCACGCTGGAATTGGAGGTGCCCGCGACATTGCCGCCGGTGTTAGGCGACGCCGACCGCTTGGGTCAAGTAGTTGGCAATCTGGTGGACAATGCCTTGAAGCATGCTGGCAGCGAGTCGGAGGCAGGGCGGGTGGTGCTTCGTGCCAAACAGCAGGATGGACTGGTCATCTGTTCAGTGACAGATAATGGTCCCGGCATCCCAGCCCAAGATCTGCCTCGTATCTTTGAGCGGTTCTATCAAGTGGACAAATCGCGGGCGCGGCGGGAGGATGCATCGCCGCCCGGCATCAGGAGTAGCGCCGGCCTGGGTCTGGCCATTACTCAAGAGATCGTCCGTGCACACGGTGGACAGATCGGCGCGGAGAGCGTGGAGGGGCTGGGCACACGCTTTACGGTGGAATTGCCGATCCAGGATTAGTGAACGAGGGTAACAATTACTTGCCCCTGCGCGTTCCGGAAAGAGGAGGGTTTTATGGAAGACAGACCCCTGTACATTGAAGGGAAGATTCTCTGCGAAGGCCTCAAGCGGTCCATGTCTCGTTCAGAAGAACCAGCCCTTTGCTTGATCAAATCTGATACGATTGAGTTTATTGCTGTCAGTGGGGTGCGCCTGATCATTTCGTGGAAGACAAAACTTGCACAGCCGGCGCCGCGCAATTTAGTACTTGTCTTCCCACCCCTTGTGGCGGGGTTGTTGGCGTGTGATGCCGTTTGCTCCCAGGTCGGTGTGGAGCTGATCCTGCACGGTAACAATGGTATCGCACGGCTGACCGACCACATGGGCAAGTATGACCTTCGTTGGAAGTCGGATCTTTCGTCGTTTCCGGCGCCCAATGTCTTTGGCCAGATGATCCAGGTGCCCGAGGCCCTCGTCGACGTGCCGCACATCAAGTTCTCTGACGCGACACACCAAGCTGTGGCCAAGCTGGTGCACATGGAAGCGGATGACGAGATCAACCGCAACAAGCTGGCTATTCTCATAGACCTCAATTTTGGCCGATTGACCGTAGAGGGGGAAGAAATCGTGGCCACGGAGAGCCATCGTTATTACTTTGACCCGCGTTTGGTGATTCGGGCCTTGGAATTCTTCAGAGAAAAGACATTGCGAGTAGGCATCACGCCGCTGTTGGGAGGGCGACGCGGCTATTTGTCCCTGTTGGCCGAGCAGGACGAGTGGTTGGTTCATACTTCATTGCTGTCGATAGGCAGGGATACGCAAAGGCTGTATCCGCTGCCGCAAGGCGGCAAGGTGCCCTCATAGGAATTGACTTGTCATAACTGAAACATCGTTGGGAGAGACACGATATGGACCTTGGCATACCGCTTGAGACCTTTATGGAAGAAGCCATACGTTTCGTACCACGTCTCATTTCCGCGATCATTGTGTTCATCATTTCGCTGTTCTTGTCCGCGTTGGCCACCCGGTGGGCTCGGAGGGCGGCCGAGTCCAGGATTGATGATCCGGAGACGCTTTACCTGCTCTCCAGGATCGCCCGCTGGACGGTGATCGTGCTGGGCACGCTAATCGCATTGGATCAGGTCGATTTTGACGTGACCGGTTTCGTCGCTGGCCTGGGCATTGCGGGTGTAACCATCGGCTTTGCCATGCAGGACATCACCCGCAACTTTGTCGCTGGGATTCTTCTGCTGATCCGCCAGCCATTTGACATCGGCGATGGCATCGAAGTAGCGAGCTACAGCGGCACCGTGCTGGACATAACCACACGGGACACAGTGCTCAAGACCTGGGATGGTGAAATGGTCATTATCCCTAACCTGGATGTTTTCACCAGCCCTATTCTGAACTATTCCGACATGCCCAATCGTCGGCGGACTGTCCACATTGGTCTGGGGTACGGAGAGGATACGAATCGGGCGATTCGCCTTTTCTTGGAAGCCGTCCAGGGAGTGGAGGGAGTCTTGGCCGATCCGGCTCCCACGATGCTCGCCGAGGAATTGGGGGATTCGGCGATGATCTTTGCTGCTCGTTTCTGGGTGAATCAGGAGACCCATAGCCTGTTCACCGTTCATTCCGAGGTCGTACAGGCCATCAACCAGGTAGGAGAGGAAGAAGGAATCGATTTGCCCTATCCGGTCCAGACGGTTCG
>JASFTJ010000146.1:0-6292 GCA_050053615.1 Anaerolineae bacterium
GGGTATTCGGGTGTGATGAGGGGAAAGAGGCCCAGCAGGTCGGTTCGTCGGCCATCCACGTACTGAAAGTACCACAGGGGCATGATATTGTTCCGGTCGTTGCTGACCAGCACGGCATCGGGCGGCGGCGGTTCCGACAGGATCGTTTCCCAGCGTGTGTGGGCTGACGTGCGTTGGCTCTGATCTATGTCGGCATAGTGCGTGGCAGCCAGCGCCATGGGAAGCGTGAAGAACAAGAGCACAACCCCGGCGCCTACGACTCGCCCTCTGCTTGCCGCGACCGGTCCAACCCTGGAAACCCCGTCGGCCTGTCTGCTCAACAGGCGTTGGCTGGCCTGTGCCAGGCTGCCGACGCCCACGGTCAGCCAGAGCACGACGACCAGGTACGAGGGGATGAACAGTACATAGATGTCGCCGATGGTGTAGACTAGGTTGAAGGTCACCGTGGCGACGTAGGTCAGTCCGGTGAGAGCCAGCAGCGCCCATTTGCGGGAAGCGGCGAGCCGCGCCGCGCCGATGAGGGCCAGGACGACGCCAAGCCAGCCGATCTCATTGTGCAGGAAGCGCCAGGCCATGGCCAGCCGCGCTCCGAGGTCAACCGAAAAGTCCAGCGATCCGCCAAAGGGGCCACCCAGGATGAAATCTACAAAGTTGGTAAGGGCGTTCTCATACAGAACTAGCTCGCGTCCCTGGGCCAGCGGTTGGCGGAGATAGGATGCGTGGGGTGCACGCAAGGGGATGTAGAGGTACAGGAGCAGCGGCAAGCAGCAAGCAATGAGCAATAGGCCCCAAGCCACAAGCTGTGAGTGACGTTTGGCGCGTGGGGCGCCTGCAGATCGGAACTTGTCACTTGCTACCTTCCCACGCCGCCAACCGTAGGCCAAGAGCGCCGGCGCCAAGAGCAGTGTGGTGCGGTGATGGGTCAGGCTGAGGCCAAAGCAGAAGGCAGTCGGCAGCAAATGTCGGTACCTCCAAGGTCCCTTTTCGGTCTTTTCTCCAAAGGTCAACAACAAGTAGAGAAGGAGAACGAGGAAAAAGGTGTGAAGGCCGTAAACTTCGGCGATGACGGCCTGAGACCAGAAGGTTGGTGTCACGGCAAAGGTGGCGGCAGCCAGAGCCGCCAGCAGGCGCTGTCTCACCGGCGGCAGGTTTGGACATGCCTGCCGCAATAGCAAGCGGGCCGTTGGGTAGAGTAGACCCACCGCCAGCGCTGCCCAGAAGGCGGAAAAGAGGTTCAGGCGATAGGCTACGCTGAATCCTGCGACGCTTGATGGGTCGCCGAGGGGCAGCAGGTGCGACCAGATCCAGCCCAGCAGGCAATAGAGCGGATAACCGGTGGGATGGGCCACGCCCAGGAGATAGGGTACAAACTGAAACTCACCCGGGTCGCCGGCCAGGACGGTAGGGGCCAGGGTTGCGACGTACAGGCTGAATGCGGCGCTGCCCACAAAGACGGCGAGCAACCCATCAAGGGACCGTCGCCGAGGAACCTCACTCATACCAAACTCAAGTCATCCCGCTCATTCGCCCGATGGCTGCCAGGTGATGGCATCCACGGCGATGGCCAGGGTGCGTCGGTCGGGTGCGACGCGCAACCAGCCGTTGTCTGGGCCAGCGGCTTCCAACGCCGTGCCAGGCGCCCCGCCCTTGACACCGACGATAGCGTGTGACCAGCCAGTCGTGCCTTTGAGATCGGCTTGGCCGCCGACAGCGCGGAAGGCGGCTATCGCGGCGTCGGTCAGGTGGGCTGTGCCGTCGCCCTGCATCGCGGCGAGTACGATCTGCCCCTCGGGGACCTTTTCGACGTAATTGGCCAGAGCTGCAGCCTCCAATTCGTTGCCCCCTACTGTGGTGTCGAACCCCCGCCGGTCGAGCAGCTTGCCAGTCTTGGGGTCGATGATGGCTATGTTGTACCCGGGCCGATGAACGGAGCCGTCCTCTGTCTCGTCCGCATTCGCATCGCCGATGGTGATGTAGGCAAAGTCGGCAGGGCCGCCGCTGTTGACTTCGATAGGCGCCGGAGCGCGGATTCCCGTCCCGCCGATGACGCCGTCCCCGGGCAACACATCGGCGGGCGCATCCAGGCGCGCAAATTCGAGGCGCAACTCGTTGAGGCCCGGGTGCAGGAATCGGGCGGGAACGGTCCATTCGTAGGAGCCCCAGCCCGGTGACAGGGTAAGCGGTTCATCAAGTAGATGGCCGTTGACCTCCGGCCTGACCGCCTGCTCTTCCGCGCCTGGATAGTCAAAGGGCAAGGCGGTCACCGCAAGGCGATAATCAGTCTCTCCGGTCGCCGGCAAAAAGACCCGAGCGCCCTGGTCCACGGCCCAATTGGCGCTGCTCCCTTGAATCTCTTCCGCCTTGGCCCAGCCTTCGCCCAGAGCCATTGTCGCCGCTGGATCCAAAGATCCAAAGTCCAACGTGAGAGTTGTCGGTGTGGGGAGTGGGTTCACCCGGTAGAGCAGCCATCCCCCCTGATCATAGACTTTTTCCACCGGCAAGACCTGTTCGACATAGGCCACGGCCTCGTCCCGGGTGTCCACGTAGGGCGGTCGGCCCGGCACCCCCGGCGCGACGACCACGTAGCGGATGTGGTAAAAGCGCACGAAATCAGCAGCGGTGGCCTGGTCGGCGGCGCGGCGTTCGGCGTCCACCTGGCCGTAGGTCTCCAGGGTGATGAGCGAGTCAAGGATGGGCACCCGCCGGAAGTAGTTGAACTTGAAGGGCGGGTTGCGCGAGATGTTGCCCGACAGCAGTCGTTTGTGATGATACGTCTGGTAGTATTGCGTCTGGGTGCTCTCGGCCCCCTGGACGCCAAAGCTGTTGCGCCAGCCAAGGGGCAGCTGCAAGATGGCAAAGTCTCCCGGTTCGGCGGCCACCTGCTCATAGACCGGTGGGATGCGCGCGTCGGTCAGCGGCAGCGGGACGGACCAATGTTCAAATAGCAGCAGGGCACTGAGCAGCAAACAGCAAGGGACCAGCCCAATCCTTGCTGTTTCCGGCTTGAGTCTTGCCGCTTGCTTGAGCAGCCAGTACGCGCCAAACCCGGCCAGCACGGCCAAGGCGAGCATCAGCACCACGCTGAAGCGGTTGGGGACGCGGTTGGCCTTGATCACAGGGATGTAGTGCAGCAGGATGAAGGGCAGGGGGACGGTGGTTTTGAGACCGTCCAGGTCAAAGGTGGAGCGGCCGTTGATCTGGAGCAGCGGCCCCAAGCTCAGGACGGCGAACAGGACGGCGCTCGTGATCCAGGCCGCCAGCCGCCGCCGGTAGCGAACCGCGCCGACGACGGCCAGGGCCAGCCCGGTCCAGCCGAGAAAGACGGTGTTCACGTCCCGGAACCGCGACGTTCCCTCGCGGGTCTGGCGCAGCGTGTCAGTCCAGTCGCCGCCCAGAGGATGAAGGGCGGTGGGTGTGACCAAGCCGGCCAGATCCACCGACAGCTTTTCGACATCGCCCCAGCCGGTGAGCTCGTAGCCGCCAAACATCTCGCGCAGGATGGGCGCCAACATCGGCGAGTAAAGGATAGTCGCCACCAATCCCATCACGACCAGCCGCTTGAACAGCGCAGGCAGGCCGCCGGGGATTCTTGTGCGGCGTGGCCTGGTCACGGCAAAGGCCAATGTGACGAGGGCCAGAATTCCCACAAACACGCCGTGCATCATGTCGCACAGAAGAGCCAACGTGAGAAAGAGGCCGGCAAAGATGGCATTCCGCCAACGCGACTCGCGGATCGTCTTGATCAGGAATAGGGCAAAGAAGGGAATCCACTCGGTGCTCCACAGATTGTAGTGACCGATGGCGGCGTAGACCAGGCGGTAGGAGCCAAAGGCATAGATGAGCCCCGCCAAAAAGGCGGCCCAATATCCAAGATCCGATAGCCCATGCTGAACCCCCCGTCGATTGGGGATGGGGGGAATTGGGTTCCGCATATCACGCACGATGTATTCGACCAGGAGAAAGGCGCCATAGCCGCTCAGCGTGGTGGCAAACAGGAAGGTCAGGTTGCTTATGACCGGGAGGGAGAGGAAGGGCTGGAGGGGCAGCGAGACGAGGGCGTTGAACAAATTGTAGGTGTAGAGCACCAGATCGATGCCCAAGGGGTAGAAGGTGTGGGTTGAGTAGAGAGGGTTTTGCCCCAGGTATTCCAAACAAAGGTGTACTCGTCGAAAGCCCAGGTATAGCTGCCGGGCACGTGCGTACCCAGTTGGCGTACTAGCGGCCAGGTGAGCACCATGGCCAGCAGCGCATAGAGCGCCACGACCAGGAGGTGAATCCGCCGTCGCTGCCCGTTTTTCATCGCCGCGAACAACCCCCTTAACCCCGCTTGACGCCGACCAGGTAGCGGTGGTGGGCCCACACTGCCTTCAACCGCCAGGGAATCGGCGCCCGGTCGAGCCAGGCGTAGCGCATCACCCGCTCGTAGAGGCGAGGCTGCTCGCCCAGGTAGTAAGCCATCGTGCTCCATTGCCACGAGTCGCCACTGAACTGGCCTTCCAGTTTTTTCGATCTGATGCCCAGCCGCTGGAGCACCTCCGAAGCGGGCATCACCGTGTCGGGCCAGGGCGGCACATCTAGCACCCCCTGATCTACTGTGCAAAGCCCGGCGTTCTCCAGAATGCCGCGTACCCGACCGATGTCGGCCCAGCGCTCGTCGACCTGGTTCACAAAGTCGCGTTCCAGGACGTACTTGCGGAGCAGGTAGCCCACCTGCACGCGGTTGGGCATGGCTACAAAGACCACCCCTCGCGAAACACGGACCAGCTCGCGCAGAAGGGCCGCCGGGACCTGGACCCCTTCAGGAGAGCGGTCAGACAAGTGCCACAGGGCTGCCCAATTCCAGGCCAGGTCAAAGCTGTCGTCGGGGAAGGGCAGTCGTCCCCAGTCGGCATAATGCACAAACCGTGCTGGCAACTCGAGCTCGCCCCAGATGCGCTCTATGGCCGCCAGGCGCTCGGCGTGGTCGTCCACTAGCGTGACGTCGCATCCAGCCTGAGCCAATGCCACGCTGTTGATGCCCGAGACGCCGGCCATACCAAAGATCGGGGCTTCTAGCACCGTCTCGATGTTGTGCGTCTCTTGCAGGTCCAGCAAAAAGTCGTTGAGCACAAACCGCTCGTAGACCAGGCCCAATCCCTCGTTGTAATCGGTCAAGTAACGCTTCCACGTGGGTTCTTTCATTGTGATCGGATGCTGCTAATATTTGCCGGGGCGCGCGATCGGCCCCGGCTCGGCGTCATTATACCATTTTCTCGATGCAGAGGCCAATTCGATGCGAGCCCTTTACAGGCTGTTACCTGTGTGGTACAATGCGCCGTGAGGGCATCCTGTTTCCTGCAAGGGAACAGGCGCCATGCACGATGCCCAAACGACTTTATTCAGCAGAGTCCTGTGATAGAAGCGCCATGCATGTATATGTGAGCAGTCTGGGTTGCAAGCTCAACCAAAGCGAAATGGACAGTCTGGCCGCCCAATTGGCCCAGAGTGGGCATGAGGTCGTTGCCTCGCCGGCCGAGGCCGACCTGTGCGTCCTGAACACCTGCGCCGTGACCCACGTCGCGGCGCGCAAATCGCGGCAGGCTCTGCGACGCTTGCATCGAGAGAACCCCAGCGCCCGCCTCGTCGCCACCGGCTGCTACGCCGAACTGACCCCCGCCGACCTCCGCGGCCTGCCTGGGGTTGAGGCTGTTGCCGGAAATCAGGACAAAGGGCGCCTTCCTGCACTCATTGGCAACGACCGAGTTCCCGATCTCCAATCCACCAATCCACCGATCTCGACGTCCCGCACCCGCGCTTTGGTCAAGATCCAGGACGGCTGCGACAACGCCTGTACCTACTGTATTATCCGTGTGGCGCGGGGACCGCAGCGCAGCCGCCCACCGGACGAGGTGCTAGCCGATGTCCAAAGACGGTTGGCGGCCGGCCATAAAGAGATCGTGCTCACCGGCGTGCACATCGGCGCCTACGGGCGCGACCAGGATGGTGACTTGGGTACTGACTTGTGGGCGCTGGTGACCCGCTTGCTGGGTATGGCCGAGTCCGACATCCCTCGCTTGCGCTTATCCTCCATCGAACCGTGGGATCTGCCCCGGGAAACGTTTCGGCTTTGGGAAGAACCGGGCCTTTGCCGGCACCTCCATTTACCGCTGCAGAGCGGCTGCGATGGCACGCTGCAGCGTATGAACCGTCGCTACACGACTGCCGAGTTTGCCGCGTTGGTGGCAGCTGCGCGGGATGCTATTCCTGACTTGGCGGTGACGACTGATGTCATCGTTGGCTTTCCGGGCGAGAC
>JASFTJ010000147.1:0-6290 GCA_050053615.1 Anaerolineae bacterium
TTGTGGGGCACGTCTGAAACCACCGTTCTGGCCCTGATGGCTGTGGATCCCTTTGCCCTGTTCTTCAAGGTTATCGCCATCGGCACGGTGATCCTGGTCGTGCTGGCCGCGGTGCCCTATCTCCAGGGCCGTACGCCCTTTCGCGGCGAGTTCTACGCTTTGCTCATCTTTGCCGGGTTGGCCATTGCCCTGGCCTCGTCGGCGACCAACTTGATCTCCGTCTATCTCGCGATGGAGTTCCTGAGCATCACATCCTATGTGCTGGCCGGATACTTGCGGGACGACGAAAAGTCGAACGAGGCGGGCCTCAAGTACTTTCTTTACGGCGCGGTGACTTCGGCGGCCATGCTCTACGGCATGTCGCTGCTCTACGGCGCGACGGGTACCACCGACCTGTCCGCGATCGCGCAGACTCTGATGACCAGTGATCCAAACGCGAAATTGGGCTGGCTTGCCGTCGCGGCCATCATCCCGCTGCTGGCCGGCTTTGCCTTCAAGATCGTGCTGGCCCCCTTCCACCAGTGGGCGCCCGACACCTATGAGGGCGCGCCGACTCCGGTGACCGCTTTCCTGTCGGTGGGTTCCAAGGCGGCGGGCTTTGCGATCCTGATGCGCGTCTTTCTGACGGCGCTTCCGGCGTTCCAATATGGGATCGGCTGGATGGCCTTTCTTATGTCTCTGTCCATCATTTCTATGGCTTTAGGCAACCTGATCGCCCTGCGTCAGACCGACATCAAGCGCATGCTGGCTTACTCCAGCATCGCCCAGGCGGGCTATATCATCATTGGTGTGGTGACCTTGGTCTGGAACGTGGAAAGTCCGTTCCTGGGCATCAATGGCACGCTGTTCTACCTGTTTGCCTACTTGTTCACCAACCTGGCGGCTTTCTCGGCGGTCATTGCCTTTGAAAGCGCCACCGGATCCACCAAGATTGCCGACTATCGGGGGCTGGTCAAGCGCTCTCCGCTCATTGCCGGGGTGCTGCTCATCGCTCTGTTATCGCTGGCCGGCGTGCCCGGTACCGGCGGCTTTTTAGGCAAGTTCTTTGTCTTTGGTTCTGCCATCCAGTTGGGCTTGCCCCAGACCTTTGCCCTGGCCCTGGTGGGTATCATCACCAGCGTCATCGCGGCTTTCTACTATTTGAACGTGGTACGCTACATGTTTTTTGAGCAGGCCGATGAAGGGGCCGAGTCTATCCGCCTGCCGAGCGGCGTCCAGGTTGGCTTGCTGCTGGCGGCGGTCGGCATCCTGGTGGTGGGCCTCTATCCCGATCCGTTCATCAACTTTGCTACTGACTCAATCCAGATGCTGGCTGCGGGGTTCTAGCTCGCAACCTTGGCTCGAGTTGAGCGTATAACGTCAGGGGTGCAACAATCACCCCTGACGTTTTTCTTTGGCTTCCCCTGCCTTGTCAGTGTCTTTGGCAGGGATGGGGTGAGGGGAGAATAGAGTCACAGGAGGGAATCAGATGGACCGACGACCGGGTTGTTTGGGAGGGCTTTTGCGGCTGGCGATCATTACCGCCGTGTTTGATTTTTTGCAGGACCGCTTTGGCTTTGGGCGAGGGGCGTCGTGCACCGGCATTGGCTGCGGCATGATCCTGCTCTTTATTTTTATCATCCTGGTGTGCGGCACATGCACCGGCACCGATTGGTTCAGTTTATCGTTCTAGAGCACCGGGTGCGCAGGATTCGCGAACCGTGCCAATGCCTTCGGCTCAATCTGTCCATTCTCTGCGCATTCGTTGCGATGATCCTAGGGTTCCGGCGGTGGTCCGGCATCCTCCGGGATCGGCGGCCCGTCTGGCAGGTCACGCAGGTACTGGCACGACACAAAGCGCACATCCTCCCAGACGTGACCCTCGGCCAGGAAGGTGTCGATGTCCTTGATCCACCGCTTCTCCTGGTTTTCCAGGCGGTAGATATGAGGGCTGGCCTGGCATTTTAGCAGGACGTGGATCGGCCGGCCTGTTTCGAATTGGTCCAGGAAGCTGTCCTCGACGACATGCACGTCCTCCCAGGTCAGGTCCAGGTGCTCGAAAGCATCCAGGCTGCTGATCCAGCGCAGCTTGTCATCCTCCAGGACATAGATCTCTGGGCCGCTGCCTTTCAACACCAGCCCGTCGCGGATGATGAGCGACGTCGTCTCGGGCAGAATGCGGGCCAGGCTGACGCCGTATTGGGTCACCGGGATGTTGACCAGGACGAGCAGGGCCACGACCAGGAGTGCCAGGCGGCCGATCATCTTGCCCATGTCGATGCTGGGCTGCCGGGGCGGCGGCTGCCAATCCTCGTCGCCCGGTTGCGGTTCGCGGCGCAGGGGCGGGGGCGCCTGTCTGGCTGGAGCGGGTCGAGTTGCGGCTCGCTCTTGCTCCGCAGGTGGCGGCTTGGGGCGGGGTGGTGGCACTGCCTCTCTCTCCTTCGGGGGAGAGGGGGGACCCTCGGCCCGCCGGGCCTGTTGCCGTTCGGCCAGAGCATCCAGTAGCAAGTCCAGGATCTGGTCTGTGGTCGATTTGCCTGCTTGGTTGGACATGATCCCCTCCTATCTCCTAGCTGCTACCGCACCACAAAAAAGCCCAAGATCTCGCCGATGCTGGCAAAGATGTTGGTGTAAAAGTTGCCGCCCAATTGGCGGAACAACTCAAACTCCATACTCGGCGCACCGATGAAGGGCCTGAGTGTCCAGGCCATCTGGCTGCCCACAAAAGCATAGACGATGATCCAGAGACGGAGCACCCAGCGGCGGGACTTTGTCCCTTCCCTTCCCGCTGCCGAGACGATGCGCATCCCCTGACTCAAAAAGATCACCCCCACGATGCCACACACGGCAAATATCGTAACATTCATGAGCTTGAAGAATTGGTAGCCTGCCGTTGTGAGCAGGAAAAAGACGACAATCGGCGCGAAACTGAGGAGCAGGACCGCAGTGACTGTGATGGCTGTCAGAATGAGCGCAACATTTTGCGTCAGGCTCTGGTTGGAACCAAAGAGCACGTTGAAAAAGTAGAGGGTCGGTGAGCAGACGACCAGAGTGGCCAGGAAAAGCAGCGGCAGCTTGATCGCCGAACTGAACGTCTGCCACAGGCTGTGCGTCGAGCCGAGTACCGCACCGTACAAGGCCAGAAAGAGGATGCTGGAAATCAGCATGGCTCGCATCTTTTCGCCCAACCCCATGCCATCCCGGATTTCGATGAAAAAGTGGTGGCGGTTGCGTAGGATCGTTTCAATGACTGCTAGATCTTTCATCTTTCCATCACCTCTCTGGTAGAAATATCGGCTTTTCGCACGTGACCGTGCCTTGCAGACAGATATCTGGATCTGGTCACGACGAGGAGCATCAAGAGAACGACATCCATGAGCAGGGCGATCAGGTCAAAGAGGCCAAACTCATCGGTCACTGTCAGAAGGATGTTGACGGCCAGAACAGGGATAGCGAGGTAGTAGAATGGCTTTGGTTCCTTTCCGAGGCCCCAGCCGATCCAGGCCATGACGCCGGCGTTTGCCAACATGAGCACCGCAATGAGCCAGGCCAGTCCTGCGTTGTTTTCCAGTCTGCTCACGCTCGAAACACCCAGCAGGATCCAAAAGACGGCGTTCATCACAAACAGCGCCTGCGCTGCGACAACCGGGGTCCGGGATTCAGCACGGTGACGGCTCTCGGTCATATCCCCTCTCTATCAGGCATCTAAAAGGTTCCCTCCTGGGCGCAAAGAGCACGAATTTGTCGTCCCTGGTGTTAGCCCTCTACGTTTCTCGTTCTGTTTGCTCTACCAGCGCAACGCCGGCAGTGCGACGAAAATCACCGTCAGCGCCCAAAAGATGACCCACGTCGCCAGGGCATAGCGCCAGCGCTCGAACCTGAGCAATGGGATGAGCAGAGCTGCGAACGCGACGATCCAGAAGGCTGGGCGGCTTAAGAGTTGTGGCCAGCCCAGCGCCGTGCCATCGGGAGCAAAGACCAGCCAGCGGAGTACCAGGGCGCAGACCACCGGCAGCCCGGCAGCGACCACGGCGTCGGCCGTGCCCCAACCAGCATGAGCTGCCTGCAATTCCCGGCCGATCTCTTCGCCCACGCCAAAGCAGGCCGCCGCCCGGGCCAACGCGTCCGCCTCGTCCAGGCCCTCCGCCCGCGCAGCGGTGACTGCTTCCTCCAGGTGGCTGCGAATCTCGACCATGACCTCGTGCTCGGTCTCGCTGTCTAGGTCCATCTGGGCGCCGATGCGGTCGAGCAAGCGCTCAATCTCGTTCATGACCGGGTCTCCACCCCGAGCAGTTGATTGACGTGCCGAGTAAATGCCTGCCAGCCCCGCAATTCCTTTTCCAGTCGGCGACGGCCGGTATCGGTGATGGTGTAGAACTTGCGGCGGCGGCTACCCTTCTGGCCCTGCCACTCAGAACGCAACCAACCCTGTCGTTCTAACTCGTGCAATCGGGGATAGATCAGCCCCTCTTTGAACTGGAAGTAGCCTTTGCTCTGCGCCTCCAACTCCTGGATGATTTCGTAGCCGTACATGGGTCGGTCTCTTTCTGCCAGGAGGTTGAGGAGAATGACGTTGGTCGTCCCTTTGCGCATCTGTTCCCGGATCGTCACAGGCCCTCCTTACCTTAGTATGTTATGCATTGGCCAGTATAACACACCTTGTCCGGGGTGTCAAGTCGGTCGGCAGAGAGCATGCTGCGCGATCCGCCGGAGCGGCGTCCGGTCCCTCATGGGGCAACGAGTCCGGTTCTCATCCCGGGCAGGGCAAAGGGTGGCTCCCCATCAATCGAGGCCGCTGTAGCTGACCGCGCTGTCAGAGATGTTGGACGTGCTTTCGTTGGCGATGGCCACGACGTCGCACGCCGGACTGGTGGTGACCTGCGCCGAGCGCGCCGAGGAGGGAATCTCGGGGTAGAATAGATAGGATTCATACCGCCACGTAAAGGGGTGGTGGGCGGGCGCGCCGACCTGGTTGCCGCTCGCGTCGTAGAACGCGGCGGTCGCCGTCGTGTCGTCGCAGCCGACGTTCATCACCGTCAGGCTGCCGTTCCAACTGCTATTCCTTTGCAGCCAGGGCAGGCGGAGGCTGGGCGCGCCGTTCTTGACCCCCCGGTGTGTCTGCCAATCGTTGCCGGCGCCGTACTCCTGGTAGACGCTGGCAACCACCTGCTTGTCGGCGGTGACGACCGCGCTGCCGATCCAGCCGGCCGGCACCGGCAGCCCGGACACGGCGACGGACAGGAACCCGTATCCGGGCAGACCGTCGAGGTCCACCATTCCGCCGGCGACCGGCTGGCCGTCGGGATGGTAGAAGGTGATGGTTCCCTCGCCTATGGGGTCCGTGGTGGTGTTAAAGACGTTGACGGCGCATTCCCAGCCGTAAAAGTCCCGGAACACCGAGGGCAGATAGACCTCGTGCGCGCCGACGCTCAGGGCGGCGTGGGCGCCCGACCGGGGATCGGTTTCGTGGTAGTAGGTCATGACGGCCGCCAGGGGTTGGACGTCGCCATGGCTGACGATGCGGACGCCCCCGATGCTGGCGTTGGCGATGGAACTGGGGAAGCGATGGCTCTCGTTGGCGTCCAGGACGATGTCCTGCGATCCCACCCGCTGGCCCGCCCCGTTGTAGTAGCGGATCTTGACCGTCGCCGGTCCGCTGCCGACGTTGGTGACGTCGGCGTAGGAGTGGAAGCCGTAGAAGTCGTTGAGGTAGCCGGGGAAGTAGAGCCGGGTGCTCGCGTTGACGCCCAGGTCCGACTGGGCGGGCATGCCGCCGTAGGCCAGCGATTGGGAACTGCTCAGGGTGCGGACCACGGCCGACACGTCTTCGCCGCCGTCCACGATGGCCGAGCCCAGGAAATCATTGTGGGAGGGATTGTAGCCCCAGACCTTATTCGACGGCAGATTCTGATAGGTCGCTCCCCCGGCCGAAGAACCATGGTCGAAGAAGAGGTCCACCGTGGTGTCTCTGGACGTCGCGTCGTCGTTGCGGACCATGATTCTGGAATCCCAATCACTGTCATCGTAGTCAGACTGGACACCGGGCAGGTAGGTGGCGTCCCTTGCCCAGGCGATGCCGAGATAGTTAGAATTTTTGTCGGCCCTCTCCTTGTAGACAGCGATCTTGTACTCGCCGGTCTTGGGCGCCGTGAAATCCACCAGTTCATAGTTATTGTCCCAACTGGCCGACCATGCACCTGGCACCCAGTTCCCGTCCGGGTCTATTACGCCCATGTGCAGATCGGTGTCCAGGCGATCGTAGTTGCAGTTGTTCTCATCAGGGCAATCTGCATGGGCCCACCAGGAGATGG
>JASFTJ010000148.1:0-6266 GCA_050053615.1 Anaerolineae bacterium
CCACGCAGGTCCGGCAGCCCCGGCAGCGCTCCGCGTCCACCGCCAACGTGAAGGGCAACTCCAGTTCGTAGCCGATCAGGCCCCAGACCTTCAAGATGCCCGGCCACCGAGCTGCCCAGTAGCTCACCGTCGCCCCAGCCTCCAGCGGACTCGTGCCCTCCAGGTCAAAGCCCAACACAAAAGCCACGCCCAGAATGCCCAGGCTCCAGCCGACGATCCGCCCCAACCCCCAATCGCCAATGCCCAGTCCCCAGGCCACCACACCGGCCACGCCGACCAGCCCCAGTACTGTCGTCTTGACCAGGCCTACCGAGCCGGGCACGAAGCGTTTCACCGGCCGGTAAAAGACATAGACGAACAGCGTAAAGGCCCAAACCAGCGCCAGCACGCCCAGCAGCGAGCGGGGACTGAAAACGGCGACCGGGATGCCCGCCAGCAGTGATATTGGCGCAGCCCACAGGATGGCCATCTCCAATCGGGCTCCCAGGGGGAACTTGGCCCGGCGCATGTCGTCCGTCTTTCTGAAATCGGCGTCTATGTAGGCCAGAATGTCTCCGGCGTACACCGGCCCGAACTCGCAGCGCCAGCCAGTCTCCTGCTCCACGCGCGCCACATCAATGCCCGGCGCCGAGAGCTGGGGCAGGATCAATTTGCGGTGCTCCACTCTCTCGACGATGCGGCTGGTCTTGAGCACTGAAATCACCGAGTGGGCATTGAGAATGCCGCCGCCGGCCGCGCACCAAACGTTGATGCCGTTGCTGTTGGCCACCAGCAGGTAACAGTCCAACCCGCTTAGCTCGCGCAACACGCGCCGCACCGTCAGGTCAAAGTTGCCGGTGAGGAACACGGGGGCATCCGGCCCCGGCTGGCCAATGATCCGCAACCCCGTTTGTGTCGGGAATGGGAACAGCCGGAATACCGTTTGGATGATCGTCTTCAGTGTGTCGAGCATGGTCAGCCCCTCTTTTCCGCAACGAATAGTTGAAGCGTACCCGCCAAATAGCAGCCCACATCCACTAGTCTAAAATCCGCGCCCTCGATCCTTTCTCCTAGCCCCGCCACCCGACGGGTCGTGTTCTGAGTCAGGATAAAAGCCAGCACGGCAAAGGGCAATCGGACGAAAAAGGTCGCCGCCTTGCCCCACGCCGAATCGGGCAGTACTTCGTCGGCGATGAGAAGCTGCCCGCCAGGACGCAAAATGCGATGGCACTCGGCCAGCGTGTACTCGATCTCGTCATCCGACAGTTCGCTAAAAACCAGGCTGCTGACCACGGCGTCAAAGCTGGCGTCTGGGAAAGCGGTGTCCAGGTCTACCGCGCCCAGTTCTCGCAAGGTGACCTGATCGCCGAGGCCCTCATCCTTCAACCGTCGGGCTGCAAGGCTCATCATCGGCGGCGAGATGTCTACGCCGGTGACGTGGACCCCCTTTCGAGCCAGCAGAACCGCCAGTGCTCCCGTCCCGCAGCCAATATCCAGGACCCGGTCCTCACGATGCAACCGCGCCGCCATGTCGCGGTGCACCCGCCCCAGCCGCCCCAGGGTCAGCAGCCGCATCCCCCAGTCGTACCGCTCCGGCGCCGACTCTAGCACCTTCATATAGACATACGACATCCCTTACTCCAATCGTTTTCGGAAGCGGGTGGCTGCCAGCAACATGATGGCCGCCCCAAAGATGGCCATGGCCACGACTTCCTGCATCAGGATCTGCAATCCGACCCCTTTGAGAATGATGCCCCGGATGACGACAAGTATATATCGCAGAGGCACCACATACGTAATGGCTTGTAGCCAGCCCGGCATAGCCTCGATGGGAAAGAAGAATCCCCCCAAGAATATCGAAGGCAGCATAGTCATAAAGGTGAGCAACATGGCCTCCTGTTGCGTGTTGGACGCGCTGGAGATAAAGATGCCAATCCCCAGTGACGTGAGCAGGAATAGGCTGGCCAGCCCCAGCAGCAGTCCCAGACTGCCATGGATCGGCACACCGAACCAAAAGACGCCGATGGCCAGCACCTCCAGCACATCAAAGTAGGCAATGAACGCATATGGGACGACCTTGCCAACGATCAGTTCCAGGGGTCGGATGGGCGTCACGATCAGCTGTTCAATGGTGCCCTGCTCCCGCTCCCGCACAATGGCCATCGCCGTGAACAGCGCCGTCAAGAAGTACAAGATCATGCCAATGATGCCCGGGATCATAAAATTTGCGCTCTTCATCTCCGGATTGTACCACACCCGCGGACGCACCTCCACACCCGGCATGTCATCGGGGTCAATCCCCATTGTCCGCTCCAAAATGCGCATGGTGTGAGCCTGTCCCACCGATTGCGACGCAGCAAACACGGTGCTGGATACACTGGGATCGGATCCGTCAATGACAAAGGCAACATGTGTCTGCTTGCCGGCGACGACCTCCCGTTCATATCCCGTCGGAATGATCAGGCCGGCTCGCGCATCGCCAGCATCCACCAAGTATTCCAGCTGCGCCTCAGAGTCGACGTAGAATGCGAGGTCGAAATAGTTGGATGCACGGTAGGCCTCGATCAACTCGCGACTGGCCGGTGACTTGTCCCGGTCGAGGACAGCCGTTCGCAAGTGCTCGATGTCGGTGGTGGCGGCGTAACCCATGAGCATGAGCTGGATGATGGGCATGGCAAGCATCACCGCCAGCGTGCGTCGGTCACGAAGGATGTGCAAGAACTCTTTGCGCATCAGCGAAAAAGTGCGGACGATCATCTCCTCACCCTTTCTCCCCTGGGCTCAGGCCGTCGAAAATCATCGTGGCCAAGAGTTCCGGTACCTCCTCCCAACCCGAATGGAGTTGTTCATCGCCCAGAATGCGCATAAAAAGGATGCCGACAAAGATGCCCTGCACCAAGCGCGTCGCCAGCGGTACATTGACCGGCCGGATGCGTCCGCGTTCGACCTGGCCTCGCACGAACTGCTCCAACAGCGCCGCAACCCGCAACACATACTGCTGGTAAAAGCGCTCGCGCAGCTCAGGGTTGATGAGCACTTGAGGAAGAATAGCCCTCAGCATTTCCTCACTCTGTTCGATCCGACCCAGTCGGTGGCAAAAAGCAGTGACGAAAAAGTCCCGAGCGCTGCCTTCCAAAGCGTCCCTCAACTCCTCTGGTAGTTGCTCTACCTCGGCAATGCGAGACATGATGCCAATGAGCAGATCGAACTTGTCGTCAAAGTAATTATAGATGGTGCCATCGGCCACATCAGCCAATTGGGCGATGTCGCGGATGGTCGCCTGGTGAAATCCCTTCTCAGCAAAGACGGCCGTTGCCGCGTCCAGGATCCGTTCCTCACGCTCGCGCTTGAGCCGTTCCCGCCGGGATACGGGTCGATCTTGGACTGAGTCACTCATCTCTGGCCTCCCAACCATGAATGAATCTTCATTCACAAATGAATTATCATTCATGATTGTAGCACAAGTTCGACGGGTTGTCAAGGCCCAAACTGAAGGAATATTCTCTTTTTAATGTTCATCGGCGCGTCGCTCTACCTGCTTCGAGATCACGCCTCATTCGAGGCGTTTGCGCAGGAACAGAACGGTCCCCACGTTTATGACAAGTCCCAAGCCAACCAGACTCAGCAGCTCCTTCCAAAAGATGTCCACCCCGGCACCTTTGAGCAGAATGCCCCGCAGGATGAGCAGCCAGTGCTTGATCGGTACAAAGTTGGCAATGCGTTGCAGAAGCCAGGGCATGTTTTCCACGGGAAAAGCGTATCCCGAAAAGACCACCTCGGCCATCATGATCATAAAGGCCACCAGCAGGGCCTGGATCTGCGTCCTGGAGATAGCCGAAATCATCAGTCCCCAGCCCAGCTCGACCAGGATGTAAAAGAAAGCGAGGCCCAACAGCAACGGCCAGGATCCCCGCATGGGGACTTTGAAGACAAAGACAACCAGGGCCAGCATCAGCAAAAAGTTTACGTAGGCCACAATCAGGGCCGGCAGCGCCTTGCCGATGACCAGTTCGATCCCCCGCAGCGGGGTGACCATCAGTTGTTCCAGAGTGCCCAGTTCCCGCTCACGGGCGATGCCCAGAGAGGCAATCATCAGCGCGACGGCCACCAGCATAAAACCCAACTCGGACGGCACTTCATAATGGGACGTTTTCAGTTCTTCGTTGAACCAGACCCGCACATCCAGATCAATGATCTCGCCCCACCGATCCATGACGCGCCCAAAGCGAGCTAGCGCAATTTCCTGGGCAAAGGCGGACACCGCCCCTTCAGCGCTTATTCGTGCGGCGCGGGCGGCGCTGGGATCGGCTCCATCGAGAATGATTTGTACCTGCGCCGGCTTGCTGTCGAGCGCGAGCAAGTCTTTTTCAAAGCCAACCGGAATCAGCACCGCGACCAACGCGGTCCCAGTGTCGACCAGCGACTGGGCCTCGGCCTCATCGCTGAGGTAATAATCGGCGTCAAAGGTGTCCGTATTCTCCAACGTCCGCACCAGGCGGCGGCTGGTCGCCGAGCGATCTCGATCGACAATGGCCGTTGGGATGTGTTCGATATCCGCCGAGGTGGCCCAAGCAACGAGCGTCAGCTCCGACACTGGGCCGAGGATGATAAAGATGAGGATCATCTTGTCCCGCCAGAGCTGGATGATTTCTTTGAGCGCCAGATTCCAGATTCGTGTGAACATGCCTACGCCAGCTTTTTCTGAAAGAGCAAGATGGACAAGCTCAGAAAGATGAAACCCATAGCCAGCAGTGCAAGCGCGTAGGGCCACAGCGCGTCGAATCCCTGACCTTTGAGAAAGATACCCCGACTGATGAGCACATAGTGCGTCGTCGGAACCATGAAGGCTTCTAGCTTCATCAGTGGCTGCATGCTGAACAACGGATAAAAGATGCCCGACAGGAAAAAGCCAGGGAAGAAAAAGATCAACCAGGCCCCGATTTGGGCTGCCTGCTGCGATTGGACAAAGACCGACAAGATGAGCGCGATGCCCATCGTCGCCAGCAAAAAGTCGGCCGATAGCACCATGTAGAGCAGGAAGCTCCCCTTGAACGGAGAGCCGAACCAGTACACGGCGACAGCTGCGCACAACACCACGCTCAGCAGCCCGCTGAGCACGTAGGGGATCACCTTGCCCACCAGCAACTCGACGCGGCGGATGGGACTGACGATGAGCTGTTCCAGCGTGCCGTGTTCCTTCTCGCGGGTCAGAGCCAGGGTCGTGGCCGTGCCAGGCATGCCCATCACCATACCTATGAGAGCCGGCAGAAAGCCAATGACCGCCTTGAGTGTCGGGTTGTACCAAGTGCGGATTCGCAGGTCAATGGGCATGAGCATGGTCTCGTCCACGGCCAGACCGGCCTGCCGGACAACCTCAGCGGCCACCTGCAGAGCGAATTGCTGGCTGTAGCCCCCAATGTGCAGCATCGCCGTGTTGGCTGTCGTCGGCTCCGTCCCTTCGATGAGAACCTGGAGGCTGGCTTCCCGACCAGCCTGCAAATCGGCCTCAAAGCCGGGCGGGATGACGACGGCCGCCTTGGCCTCGCTGGTCATCAGCCAGCGCTCCAGATCGCCATAATCGTCCGCCACATAGCGTACCAGCACGTCACCGGTACCCCCCAAGCCCGCGATGTAGCGCCGCGAGAGGTGTGTGCCATCGCGGTCCATGACGGCCACGGCCACGTTCTCAATGTCGACCATGAATGTGTAAGCCATGACCAGCAACAGAAACACGGGCGAGATGGTCACCAGGAAGAAGGTACGCCGGTCGCGCAGGATGTGACGCCCCTCTTTGCGCACGACAGCCCAAGTTCGGAGTAGATTCATCGATCAAAACTCCCAGACCTGTCAGGTCTTGACAGCTACGCCTTGATCTTGCGCATCAGCCACAGGCAGATCCAGCCCAAGCCCAGGGGGTCGCCGATGGCCGCCGAAACTGCAAGCCAGCCCCTCTGCTCAAAGCCGAGGGCGGGCAGGATCCAGTTCCACTCTACGTAGGCCAGGACCACGGCGACAATGGTGCACACCAGAATGTCGCCCAGCACTCCGTAGGGCCGGCGACTCTTAAAGATGATGGGCAACAGCCATCCACTCAACACCGACAGAACCAACGTCACGGCTAGAATAATGGTCATTTCTTTCTCCTTTCAAGGTTCTCTGACGAAAATCACCACGTATGAATGAATACCCTGGCCCCGCTGAAAAAGGTCCTTTCAGCGGGAGAGAGGGGTGCACCCGTTTTCTCTCGACTGCCCTTTTTTCAGGACAGTCATACTCTCTCTCTCAAC
>JASFTJ010000149.1:0-6237 GCA_050053615.1 Anaerolineae bacterium
GTCCTATGGCCTGACAAGCCTGCTGCGGGAAGAAGCCGACGCCGCTCGCCTTCTTCAGTTGAGTCGCGATCACTGGGGCATTGAGAACAAGCATACTATCGTCGCGACGACACGCTGCGTGAGGATCGCTGTCGGCTGAAAGGGGAATGGGCTCGGGCTATGGCCGTATTCAACAACATCGTGCTTGGATTGCTGAGAAACACGGGCTTTGAGACCTTGCCAGATGCCCGTCGCTACTATGAGGCCGACCTACCGGCTGCGGTAGCCTTGGTCCTACGGTCGCCGCGGTGACTTTGCAACAGCCCTACGATCGGGAAAGGGCTGCTGGACATTTCGCCCCTCCTCATCTATAATACTGGCGTTCTCATCACACCCGGAGTCATCGTATGCTAGCTACAGTCACCAGCTTTGCCTTGATCGGCCTGGACAGCACCCTCGTCGATGTGGAAGTAGACATCAGTCGAGGGCTACCCTCCCAGACCATTGTCGGCTTGCCCGACGCCGCCGTCCGCGAATCGAGCGAGCGTGTCCGAGCAGCCCTCGTCAATTCGGGGTTGGTGCATCCCCGCGCCCGGCTGACGGTCAACCTTGCGCCCGCCGACTTGCGCAAAGAGGGACCGGCCTACGACCTGCCCATCGCTGTGGGCATCTTGCTAGCTTCAGAACAAGTGAGCGCCGATCTGTCGGAGGCAGGCTTGGTGGGGGAGCTCTCCCTGGATGGGCACGTCCGCAGCGTCACCGGTATGCTGCCCATGGCTGTCGCCGCCAAGGAACAGGGCTTGAGCACTCTGTACGTGCCGGAGGCCAACGCAGCAGAGGCTGCCCTAGTGGAAGGGCTAACGGTGTATCCGGTTGCAAGCCTGGCCAGCCTGGTGGGTCACCTACACGGATATGCACCCATCCCTCCCCACGAACGGAAAACGAAGGCCGACTCTCCGCCTGTCTATCCTGTAGATTTTTGTGACGCCAAAGGGCAGGAGCACGTCAAGCGCGCGCTTGAGGTGGCCGCTTCAGGCTCACACAACGTACTGCTCAAAGGGCCTCCAGGAGCCGGCAAGACACTGCTCGCGCGGGCGGTGCCCTCGATCCTGCCACGCATGACCTTCGACGAGTCACTTACCGTCACCAAGATCTACAGCATTTCTGGCCTGCTGCCCGATGACATACCCCTCATCCGCCACCGGCCCTTCCGCGCACCCCATCACACCATCAGCTTTGCCGGGCTGGTAGGCGGCGGCCGGATACCGGGGCCGGGCGAGATTTCGCTGGCCCATCGCGGCGTTCTCTTTCTGGACGAGTTGCCCGAGTTCGGTACCCGCTTGCTAGAGATGCTGCGGCAACCGATGGAGGACAAACAACTAACCATTGCTCGCAGCGCCGGCTCCTTAACATTTCCTTCCAACTTTATGCTGATTGGCGCTCTAAACCCATGTCCTTGTGGCTGGTTTGGGGACCCGGTCCGAGAGTGCACATGCAGCATGAGCGTAGTCAGCCGCTATCAAAAGCGCATCTCTGGTCCGTTGCTGGATCGAATTGACATCCACATCGAGGTCCCCCGTGTCAAGTACGATAAACTCTCGGACGACCGGCTGGGCGAGCCCTCGGCTGCCATCCGCAAGCGGGTAGAAGCAGCGCGGGAGCGCCAGCGCGAGCGCTTTGAGGGCACTGGTCTTCTGTCCAACGCCGACATGGGACCCGCCGAGGTACGCGAGATTTGCCAGGTGGACGACGCCGGTAAGAGCCTGCTCCGGGCGGCAATGCAACAGCTCCAGATGAGCGCCCGCGCCTATCACCGCATCCTCAAGTTGGCGCGGACGATTGCCGACCTGGCGGGGAGTGAAGGAATCGAGACGACGCATCTGGCCGAGGCAATTCAGTACCGGCCCCGGCGGCAGAGCTGAGCCCTCGAGAGATCGGGAGCTGTACAGCCGACGTCGCGTGGCCTGCCGCCCCGACCAGATTTTCGTCAGGTGGTCCACTCATCATGGACCACGCCGACCAAATACCAGATCCCGTCTTTTTCTTCCAGCACTAAGCGTAGGCTCCGCCAGTCCATCCCAGCATACTGCGGATCAAAGCCCTCGAAGTGGTACTCAACGGTGACGGCACCAGGATATACGTCGGCAATATTGTTGATCGTGTTGCCCATCCCTACAGGCTCATCAAAGCCCACAACGTGCGGCTGTACAAAGTGGACGTCATAGATAAACCGGTTGTAGTACTGCCGAAAGGTCAAGTTAATCGGTTCACCCGATCCATCAAAGACTCCCCAGCGGTAGACCGTTGGATCTGACAAAAGTTTCGAGACTTTGGTTGCCTCAAAGACCAGATCGTCATCGGTCACATAGGTGTACGGAGAGAATCGGACACCTTTGCCCGGATGAACCAAGGTAGCCAATGTTGTCATGTCCTGGTTCTTGATGGCCATAATGGTCTGTACCGCCCGAGCTGCGATCCCTTCCTCGATAGACCCCACCTGACGTGCCAGATAGCTGCTGTTTACCCAGCCGAAAATACCTTGATACTGGACCGGAACCCAGACGGCGCCATCAACCTCTTGGCCAGGATCGCCGACTTGAACGCCCATGCCGTAGGAAGGAATGGTGCTCACGACAGAGTGAGCTACGCCCGGTCCCGCGCGCACGTTAAGCACATCATCAATTGTGACACTTACAACCGCATACGGTTCGGGTCTCCAAACGATGGGTGGAGCCGTCAAAGTCGGCGTGGCGGTTGCCGAGGGCGGCTGCGTGCTGCTGGGCGCCGGGGTAGGGGGTTGCAGTGTGGCCGTGGGGATGTCCGTCGGTCGGGGGATAGTCGCCGATGTTGCTGGTGGCGGTGGCGTGGCTCTGCGAGCTTGGGCTGTCAAGGTGGCTGCCGCTGCTTGTTGCAGGGCCACCTGCGTCGCGACCCGATCAGGGGTGGGCGTAGGTTCGGGGCCGCAGCCGACAAGAAGGCACAACAAAAAGATGGGAGCCAAGAAACGTTTCACTTTCATCTTTCCTCCATCTGAAAGCACAAACTCCCAGTCAATTGGATAGCACAAGCCCTGTATTTCGCCCCCTAGCAGCCTGTTGGAGTGGAGCTAGCCGGGCTCCCCCGCTCCGCAAGTCCCCTTCGGGGATGTGCATGGCCGGCACTGGACAGGCCCCGCCCGGCAGTTTCCGACAGAATCGAACAGAACCGGCGGCGTGGGAGCTAGGCTTTGCCCATCTGCTGGGTTCTCCGACAGCCTGCTAGAAATCCTATTGTGCGCTATTTGAACCACAATATGTTGGGGCGCATCGTTCGATCGAACCGATACCTGTCTCCATATGTAGAGCATAACTTATGATTCCTCGTCATATGTGGGCAAATAGCTTTTGTCAGGGTGCGAAAAACAGGACAGGCTGAAGCATCTTTGTTGTCAGCGATCATACAGAATTATACCAGGTATACTATCATCGGTCAAACACTCCTGTGCGAAGCAGCACTCTTTCGCTTTTGGCATCCAGGCCTTGGGTCGTTTGCCCAGGGTAAGGGTTTGGGGCCGAGATACCATGTCCCCTTCTCCCAGAGTTTGCTCGAACGACCCAAACCCAGAAGGCTTTGAGGCATATCTAGAACCGCTGCCGCCAACTTACTGATTGACACACCAGGGGTTGTAGGTTATAATTGAATTGCCTAGCTTGCCCATTGAAAGGAGAAGATTCATGACACGTGGCGAAGCACTTTGGCTTGCATTCGAAAAGTTTGCTATCTTTTTCTCCTTCACAGTAGCCTTTATCCTGGTGATGGTTCTGCTGGTGACCGCGTTTGTCACCTGGCAAATGTGGCCCACCCTCCAGGCCCTCAGGAGCGATGTGGCCTGTCCCATGGTCGCCGATGTCAACAGCCTCGTAGACGATTTCGACAACGCCGTCATCACCCAGACCATCCACATCAACCAGACCATCCCCGTGCGCTTTGAGCTGCCGCTGGATGAGAGCTTGAATGTGCAGCTCACCCAGGGTGTGAAACTCAACCGGCCGACGACCTTTACGCTACCGGCCGGTGGCGGGCAGATCAACGGCCGAGTCACCCTGGTGTTGCCCAAAGGACAAAACCTCCCAGTCCACATGAGCATACTGGTGCCGGTAGACCAGCAACTGCCGGTTGAGATGGATGTCCCTGTAACCATCCCTTTGAAAGAGACCGAGCTGGGCTCTGTCACTGGCAGGCTCAAGGATCTGCTGACCCCATACATGGATCTGCTGGACAAGACGTTGGCTTGTTCGACGCCGTAGCTCAATCCAAGATCTATACAGAACGCGCTGTACTGGATTCATCCCATGCAAACCCCACCCGTGAACCTTCTGAACTGGTTTCTTGCCTTCTCTCCTATTGCCGCCGTGCTGGCGCTGATGGTCGGCTTTCGCTGGGGAGGCATGAAAGCGGGACCGGTCGGCTGGACCGTGGCGCTGTTTGTGGCCTGGCTGCGCTTTGGCGCGGGACCGGAGGTGCTGCTTCAATCACAACTGCGCGGCATTCTGCTCTCATTGTACGTGCTGTACATCATTTGGATGGCCCTGGTCCTCTTCCGCGTCGTAGACGAGGCAGGCGCCATCGCTGTTATCGGACAAGGTATCGCGCAACTGACCACCAGCCGGACGATGCAGCTACTGCTATTGGCTTGGGCTTTCAGCGCCTTCTTGCAGGGCGTGGCCGGGTTTGGCGTGCCCATCGCCGTCGTCGCGCCGCTGCTCATCGGACTGGGGTTCCCACCAGTGGTGGCGGTGTCGGCAGTGGCCATCGGCCACTCCTGGTCGGTGACCTTTGGCGACATCGCTTCATCCTTCCAGGCCTTGATGGCCGCGACAGGACTGCCGGGCCATGACCTGGCACCCTCGGCGGCGGCGTTTCTGGGGGTAGCTTGCTTCGGCTGCGGCCTTGCCGCGGTATGGACCTTCCGGCGTGGGCGTTCGGTCCGGCAGGCATGGCCGGCTTTGCTGCTCATGGGCATCGTTATGGTCGGGGTGCAGACGGGGCTGGCCATGAGCGGCCTGTGGAACCTGGCTGGATTCGGTGCGGGGTTGGCCGGGCTCGCGATCGGCGCACTGGTGGCTCGCCTGCCCGTGTACCAAGCGCCAGACCACGACTCAGAAGAAAGGAACCAGAAGCCGCAACCCATGTCCTTACGACAGGCCCTGGGCCCGTACCTGCTCCTGGTGGTCGTGGTCGCCACCGCCGAACTCTGGCCCTGGCTTCACGAGCTGCTGAACACGGTCAAGCTCCAGATCTGGTTCCCAGAGGTGAGCACCAGCTACGGCTGGACGACTCTGGCGGGCGCAGGCCGAACCATCAGCCCATTCGGACACGCCGGAGCGCTGCTGGCCTACGTCTCGCTGGCGGCCTATGCCTTCTACCGGCGGGCCGACCACTACACGCCCGGCGTGGAGCGTCGCATCTTGCAGCAGACAGTCCAGAGCGCTGTACCTTCGTCGATTGGCATCGCCAGCATGGTAGGCATGGCCGTGGCCATGGATAACAGCGGCATGACCTACGTCCTGGCTCAGGGACTCAGCCAGGTGGCGGGGTCGTTCTATCCGCTGGCGGCGCCCTTTATCGGTTTGCTGGGCGCCTTTATGACCGGCAGCAACACCAACTCGAATGTCGTCTTCGCCCCGTTGCAGCAGCAGGCGGCAGCGCTGCTCAAGCTCAGCGCTGTTGTGATCTTGGGCGCGCAGACCACGGGCGGGTCGCTGGGTTCCATGCTGGCCCCGGCCAAGGTCATCGTTGGGTGTAGCACGGCGGGGCTGGCCGGGCAAGAGGGTGAGGTGCTAAAAAAGACGTTGTTGCCGGGGCTGCTCATCGCTGCGGTGGTGGGCTTTCTGGCGTGGATTGCGATTTTGATGGGCGGTTAAAAGATCAAAGATGAAGTGCCACTTCTGTGAGGCCAAAGCTCAGTACCGCGACCGACCGACAAAGCGATACGTTTGTTTGGAGCACGCCCGGCTAGAGGTCACGGCGCCCGGACACCATGCTGCTGCGCCGCCGTTGAGCATCCGCAGGGCGACACAAGCTGACTATCCCCGCATCCGAGAACTGTCCCTCTACTTTTGGGACGAGATCGATGTGGACTGCTTCGACCGAAAGTATGACGTGCTGGCCTGCCCAGCCTTCCTGGCCTGCGACGGCGACGCGCCCGAAGGCCGGGTGGGCGTGGCGTCCTACGCGATCGAGGAAGCGTGGGACGCCGCAATGTTGGTCATCCTCAAC
>JASFTJ010000150.1:0-6194 GCA_050053615.1 Anaerolineae bacterium
TGCCTACGACGGAAAGCTGTGGGTGTGGGGCACCAAGGAACCTGGAGCACTCTCAGAGAGGGGAGCTCTTTGGACCATCGGCCCCGGCGACCCCGAGCCGGCGGCGGCCCGCTTTCAGGTGGGCGCGGTGCGGCTGGACTACTACCCGCCGCCCGGTCAGCAGTTTGACGACGGGCGGATCTGGGGTGGCCCGTCGCAAAAGCAGCCTCACCTTGGCAACCTTGTCCAGTTGGTTGCCAATCGCCTCCCACGCGACTTTTTTGACGGCTGGGTAGCGGTTCAACGGGGAGGCACAGTGTCGTTGACTCTTTACTGGCGCGCTTTGACGCCGATGGAAACGTCGTACACTGCTTTTGTGCAACTTGTCGACGAAACTGGCGTCAAAGCTGCCCAGGTAGATCGATTGCCCTGCCACGGCGGCTGCCCGACCGACACCTGGCGGCCCGGCGATCTCGTCGGTGAGCGGTACGACCTCCTCGTCAGCGCCGACGCGCCGCCGGGCTCTTACCAGATCATCGTGGGCATGTACGACCTAGACACCGGAGAGAATCTGCTCTCAGAAGATGGCCAACCCTACCTCACCTTGGGCTCTGTCCAGGTCGAGCCTTGATTCCCCGCTCCCCGCTTTCCCGATACTCTAGCTCGTTTTTGGTGCAAATTAGCGGGCTGGGCTCTCCCCTGTGCCTGGACACAGGACAGGCCACGTCCGGCAGATTCCAAGAGAAACAAAGCGAAACGGCGGCGTGGGAGCCGCCTGCTGAATTTCGTACCAGAAGCTAGCTCACCGGCTGCCCCTCGCCAAAGACCAGCATCCGGTAGGTCTTTTCGATGCGGTCCCAGTGCTCCTCGCGGTCCAGCGACCAGAAGCGGCCGATGACGGTCGCCACCTGGCCCACGCCCAGTCGCTCCGCCTCGCGCTCGACCTGCTCGATATAGATGGCGCCGCTTTCAGGACGCTCACCGCGCCGGCCCAGCATCGAGTGGACGTAGACGTCGGGCACGCCCTCGCGGCGGGCCATCTCTATCAGAGCCAGCAGGTGGTCCACCGAACCGTGCGAGCTGTAGAAGGAGACGATACCCAGCAGGTGCAGCCGCGTGCCGTCGTGCTGGGCGCCCTGCATCGCCCAGCGAAAGGCCTCATTCTCAAAGAACGAGCCATCTTTCAACGCTTGCTCGATGCGCACCCGGTCGGCGGGGACGACCTGGCCTGCTCCGATGTGCAAGTGTCCTGCTTCCGAGTTGCCTACGGTGCCTTGCGGCATGCCGACAGCGGGACCCGCGGCGATCAATTGGGTGCTCGGCCATTCGGCCCGGAGGCCGTCCATTACTGGCGTGTCAGCCTGGGCGATGAGATCGCCAGGGCCGCCGTCGCCGATGCCCCAGCCGTCGAGGATGAGGAGGAGGACTCGCTGCCCCTCACCGGTCCCCGCCGCGGGCGGGGCGGAGGCCAACAGGCTCTGCCCTGTCATCGCCGCCGGTTTCGACAGGCCCAAGAGTTGTAGGAGGGTCGGTGCTACGTCAGTCAGGGCGCCGCCGTCGCGCAATTGTGCGTCCTGGCCCAATTTGGGGTCGATCAGGACAAAGGGCACTGGACTGTCGGTGTGACCAGTGTCGATGGCGCCGTCGGGGTAGTACCAACGCTCGACGGTGCCGTGGTCGGCGGTGAGAACTACCGTCACCCCGGCGGCGCGGGCTGCCTCGACGATGCGGCCGGCCTGTGTGTCCACCGTCTCCACCGCCACGCGGATGGCGTCCGGATTTTCGATGTGACCGATGACATCCACGTTACACAAGTTGACTGTTACCAGGCGGTTTTCAGGGTTGCGCAAGGCTTGGATGGCTGCGTCGGCTGCGGTGTGGGCTTGCATCTTGGGCGGCATCTCGGAATGCGCCGCCGGGCGGGGCGAGTCCACGATGATCCGCTCTTCGCCTTGGAAGGCCTCCAAGGCTTTGCCGTTGAGAAAAAAGCTGACGTGAATGGCCTTCTCCGACTCGACAACCTTGCTCTGCCGCAGCCCAGCTTTACTGACGGTCTCGAAGAGGGTGTCCTCCACGCGGCCCTGGGGTGGAAAGGCCACCTTTACGTCTAACTCGGGATGGTATTCGATCATGGTTGCAAAGTGCACGGTCATTGCCGGTCGGTCAAAGTGGGGAAAGTCAGAGTCGACAAAAGCCGCTGTCAACTCGATCTCTCGCTCACCACGGATGTCGTAAAAGATGACATAGTCGCCATCCTGGATGCTGCCCACTGGCTGCCCGTCATCGCCTACCCGGACCAGTGGCTCCAATGTCTCGTCTTCCTGGCCTGCGTGGTACGCAGCGCGTACTGCGTCAGCCATAGGATATTTGCTCATTTTGATCTGTTTCCTCCGTAAGAGATTGATGTTTGATGTGAAACGTCAGGCAGCCGGCATGGCCCCGAACGGCGCCCATTGTACCTCAGACGGACCAATGGGCGAAACTGGAGCGGGACGGTCGCCATCCTTTTCCAAGTGGTCGCAGGCAGGCCAGGCTTCAGGGGGCAATGCCAGCCAGCGTATCCCCCTTTGTTTTCTGGCAGGGCGGGGCGCCATCCTGCCCTGCAGTGCTATAGCCGGCTTGCCAGCTCACTCCGGCGAAAGGTTCGTCTGCCCAACCACAGCAGTGCGGCGTCAATCAGCCAAAAGACCAAGCCGAGCAGGAGCACCGGCCAGATGCTAAAGTATATCACACCCGTCGCCTGGCCGACCACCAGCAACAGGATGGGCAAGACGACAACGGCGCCCATCTGGTAGGCTTCTTGAAAACTCTGGGCGCGGGCCGAAATCAGCACGGTGACGCCCAGACCCAACCCGGCGACCGCGGGCGCGACCCACAGCGCAAGGGCGATCCACATGGCGTTGGGGAAAAAGATGCGGCCCATGGTCGGCCAGGCGGCCAGGTTGGCCACCAGCCCATAGAGTACAAAGCCGCCCCAGGCGATGCCCAGCGCCGGCAGCCAGGCCGACAACAGCTTGGCCAGGAATAGCTCCAGGTCGGTGGTGGGCGTGTAGAGTAGCGCTTCCAGCGTCTTGCGCTCCTTTTCGCCGGCAAAACTGTCCGCGGCGATGACACTGGCTACCATCAACGGCAAGATGAGGTACATCGGCGCCAGGAAGTAGACCAGGGCCAGGACAACGATGGTTTGCATCTCGTTGAGGCCGGCTAGTTCGGCCTGCAGGCCGGGTGGCATGTTGCCGATAAAGTTATCTAACCCGGCAAAGGGCGCGCCCGGCACGTCCTGGAGCAGTGGGGCGAAGGTAGCCAGGATCGGCAGGATGCCCAAGATCATGACCGGGACCACTATCAGCGGGACCGATACGCCCTTGTTCTGAAAGACGACTTTCAGGTCCTTGCGGACGATGGCTCGGATGGCTCGCCAGTTCATCCTTGGGCCTCCTTGTTGGGCGGGGACTCGCCGTGCAGGGCAAAGTAGACATCCTCCAATGAGGGTTCTTGGGGCGCGACGCGATAGATGCGGATGCCCGCTGCCACCAGCGCGGTCACCAAGCTGGGGATGGTCTGACGGTCGGCGCCGACGAGGGTGATGGTGCCCTCCTCCTGCGCCGGATCGGTGATGCCCAGGTTTGCCTGTAGGACATCGAGCGCCGCCGGCAGTCCGTCGGGGTCGACCTGGATCTCTAGGCGCAAGCTGCGGCCCACTTGGTGGGCCAGCTCGGCCGGCGTGCCCAGAGCCACCAACTTGCCGTGCTCCAGCACCGCCACTCGATCGCACAGGTTTTGGGCTTCGATCATGTTGTGGGTGCAGAGCAAGACAGTGTGCTTCTGCTCGTGGCTTAGCCGGTTGATCAGCTCGTGGACACGGCGTGCGGCAACCGGGTCCAGCCCGGCCGTTGGCTCGTCCAGAAACAGCACCTTTGGTAGGTGGAGCAGGGCGCGGGCCAGTGCCAGGCGTTGCTTCATGCCCTTGCTGTAGCCGCCCACCTTTTCGTCGGCGCGGTCGGCCAGCTCGAAGGTTTCCAGTAGCTCTGTCACCCGGCCCGGCGCCTGGTCGCACGGCACGCCGTACAGCTCGGCATAGATGCTCAGGTTGTCGCGGCCGGTCAGTCGCTCGTCTAGCGAGGGGGTCTCGGTCAGCACGCCAGTGCTGCGGCGCAGAACTGGGCCGTCGTCCACCGGATCGAGGCCTAGCACATGGGCCACGCCCTGGTCGGGAGCCAACACGCCATTGAGCAGGCGGATGGTAGTCGTCTTGCCCGCCCCGTTGTGACCCAGGAAGCCAAACACCTCGCCGGCCTGGACCTGCAGGCTTAGGTTGTCCACGGCCACCACCTCGCCAAAGCGCCGGGTGAGGCCTTTGGTAACGATAACGGGATCTGTTGTCATGTTGACTTTTCCCAAAATAGCATGGCAATGGGTACGCTCACAATGCCGCCGCGAGCCGATCCGATCAGAAAGGCAACCAGGCTGCCTCACAGACCGGCGGTATGATGGGGGCATTATAACAGGGCGTGCTCTACTTGGCAACCGGGTAGGGGCTGGATGTTTGCGCTGATAGGGGGCAACTCTTTCTTATTCTTGACTCAATCAGTCAGTAGATTGTTGAGGTGAGAGCCGCCTCGATATCTGCTGAGTACCATTGGGCGGCTGTTCACGGATCTGTCTCGATGCGTTCCGGGGACGCCCCCGGTTTGTGTAATCTGGTTATTTGGAAAAGCCTCGTTTTTGTGGTATAGTGGGGAGCGCTGCGTCCAGGACGGGTTTTGGAGACTGGGGCAGCGCTGTTTCACGAGCCCCCGTGGGCTGTGTACTTTCGCCTGAAACAAAACGAAATCAAGGTTAGGGAGAAGTTTTCATGAGAAGGATCTGTGTGATCGGTGTCGGTTACGTCGGCTTGGTGACTGGCACCTGTTTTTCTGATTTGGGTCACCAGGTTACCTGTGTAGATGTGGACGAGTCCAAGATTGATAAACTGCAAGTGGGGGAGATGCCCATCTACGAACCAGGCCTGGAGGAGATGGTTCGGCGCAATGCCAAGGCGGGCCGCTTGACCTTTACCACCTCGTACGAGGAAGGTCTGGCAGAGACCGAGTTCGCGTTTATCGCCGTAGGCACCCCTCAGGGCAGTGGCGGCGAGGCGGATCTCAAGTACGTCCGGGCCGCGGCGCGGAGCATTGCCAAGGCAATGTCCGACTCGCTGATCATTGTCAACAAGAGCACTGTGCCCATCGGCACGGGCGACTGGGTGGCCGACATCGTCCGCCGCTACCAACCTGAGCCGATCGAGTTCTCGGTGGTCAGTAACCCCGAATTTTTGCGTGAGGGCTCGGCCCTCAACGATTTTATGCTTCCCGATCGCATTGTTCTTGGCTCCCTGGACTCGGATGCAGCGGCGCGCGTCGCCCAGCTCTACTTGTCACTCCGGGCGCCGATCATGATCACCGACCTGCGCACCGCAGAGATGATCAAGTATGCCTCAAATGCCTTCCTGGCGACCCGCATCTCCTTCATCAACGAAATTGCCAGCGTATGCGAGGCCTTGGGCGCTGATGTGAAGGAAGTGGCTGTGGGTATGGGCTACGACAAGCGGATCGGGCCGGACTTTCTCGACGCGGGCATCGGCTATGGCGGCAGTTGTTTTCCCAAGGACGTACAGGCCCTGGCTCACATGGCCGCCGTCCATGGCTGTCACCCGCAGCTCTTGCGCGCGGTGATGGACATCAACCACGATCAGCGCCGGCAGATGGTCCACAAGCTGCGCGAACTGCTGGGCACGCTGGACGAGAAGGTGATCGGAGTCTTGGGCCTGGCTTTCAAACCCAACACCGACGATATGCGCGAAGCCCCTTCGGTTGAAGTAATCCACCTGTTGCAGAGCGAAGGCGCCCGCATCCGCGCCTATGACCCGGTGTCGATGGTCAACGCCGACCATTATCTCCACGACGTGGCCCTGTGCCAGGATGCCTACGAGGTGGCCGAAGGCACCGACGCCCTGATCATCGTCACTGAATGGAACGAGTTCAAACACCTGTCTCTGCCCAGACTGAAAGAGGCCATGAGCCAACCCATCGTCGTGGATGGCCGCAACATCTACCCCCCAGAGCAGATGCAGGCGCTGGGCTTTGTCTATCGGGGCATGGGCCGAGGGTATGACGGGGAGTAGTAGGGCTCTTGAGGGACGTGCATGGAGATTCTGCAGAACAAACTTGCCAACG
>JASFTJ010000151.1:0-6186 GCA_050053615.1 Anaerolineae bacterium
AAGACTCCGGAAGATGGCGAATCCTTCTTTGCCACGAACCCGCTCAAGTTCATAGTGGACAATTCGTCCAAGCGGCCTTGTGCCCAGGCTTTCATCCGGTCTGTGTAATCGGTGTCTGACTTGGGGGCGATCAGGCGTGGGTCTTTTGCGTCGCCCACTAGGCGCATACTCTCCCGGGGTGTCGGCAATCCCATTTCTACCTCCGGGCAAACGGGCATCCATTCCACAAACTGACCCAAAGTATTGACCAGGAAGGGGTCAAGCTTGTGGCCGCCGTCATAGCGCACCTGCTCGCCCAGCAGGCAGGTGCTGATCCCCAGGCGGATTGCTGGTTCTTGCAAGTGATTCTTTGCGAATTCTGCCATTTTTCCTCCCAATGCAGGCGATGTGAGGTGTCCCTGGTATGTTAGGATTGGTCGTTGGCCGGAATGCCCCACCGTTCAGCGTGGTGGTAGCGCCTCCGGCTGGGGCTCAGGTGCGTCCGGATCGGAGCATTGTCCAGCGACGTGCCGGCGCCTTTCTGCCACTCGGCCAACCCCTCATCACGCAACGCATCAGACGCGTGTCCCAGCCCGACCTCCTCTACGCTTCCCAATCGAAGGCCTCCCAAAAGACCGTCCCGATCAGTTGCGTCGCACCCTATGTAGCAAGCGCTTCCGTTGTGTCTCTGACCGACCAGGTTTCGGCGCGCTCAGCTAGCTTGCCGATCATGTTGCCAAAGATGATGCCGTGGAACGGATAAAGCCCGTACCAGTACATAAAGCCCGAGAGCCCCTTGGGCGCCAAAAAAGCGGTCTGCACCAGCAATGTTTTTCCGTCCTCCACGGGCCGGGCCTCGAACTGGAGCCAGGCCTCTCCCGGCACCCTCATCTCGGCCCGCAGGCGCATCAGGTGACCCGGCTCGACTGCCTCCACCCGCCAGAAATCGAGGGCGTCGCCTACGCGCACATCTTGTGGATCGCGGCGGCCACGGCGAAAGCCAGGGCCGCCCACCAGCCGGTCGGCGACGCCGCGCAGCCACCACAGCCCGTTGGCGTAGAGCCAGCCGCTTTCGCCACCTAGCCGGCTGAACACGGCGTAGACGTCCTCCGGCGGGGCATCGACCACCTGCTGCCGGCGCTCGATCTGCAAACCCTGCTCGGTGGTCAGTTCCACCGGCTTGACATCGCCCAGGCTGGAGGCCAGAGAGTCGCTCCAGCGGGTCTCGACCTGGCCCGATTCCAGGCTGGCCAATGCCCGCTGCACGGCGATTTCGTAGCCCACTGGCTCGATGTCGGGGAACAGCGTCCTGGCCGTATTATCGCGAACGACCACCTCGTTGCGCAGGCCCTCGATGAGGGGATAGACGATGTTGGCATGGACCGGTGTCATCCAGTGCACCCAGTGGGCCGAAAGGCGGGGCGTCAGCACCGGCACCGGGATGAGCAGGCGGCGCAGGCCGCGCACCTTGGCATAGCCCTTCATCATGTCGCCGTAGGTCAGCACGTCGGCACCGCCGATCTCGATGACCCGCCCGGCGCTCTCTGGCACCGCCAGGGCCTGGACCAGGTAGCGCAGCACGTCGCCGATGGCGGTCGGCTGGATGCGGGTATAGACCCAGCGGGGGCAGATCATGACAGGCAGCCGCTCGGTCATGTAGCGGATCATCTCGAAGGACAGGCTTCCAGCGCCGACGATGACGGCTGCCCGGAATTCGGTGACGGGCACGCCGGCACCGGCTAGCGCTGCTCCCGTCTCCTGCCGCGAGCGAAGGTGAGCCGACAGGTCGGCTTCTGGATCGCCCAGGCCGCCCAGGTAGAGGATATGCCGGATGCCGGCCTCCCTGGCCGCCCGGCCAAAGTCACGGGCCACGATCTTGTCCCGTTCGCGGTATTCCTTGGTGTCGGTCAAGCTGTGGATGAGATAGTAGGCAGTCCACACGCTCTCCATGGCCGGGGCGAGCGTCTCGGGCTTGAGGGCGTCGCCCTCGACCACTTCGACCCGGTCGCTCCAGGGCCGGCCCTGCAAGCGTTGCGCGTCGCGCACCAGGCAACGAACGCGGTAGCCGGCTTCCAACAGAGCGGGCACCAACCGCCCGCCGATATACCCTGTGGCACCTGTGACGAGAACGAGATCTGACTTAGGCATGACGCTTCCTTTCGGTAGATCTGACTCGGAAGGACCGGTGGTCTCCCGCTTGGGTGTTGCTGGCTTGTTGCCCAAATCCCCGGAGCTAAACCTCCGGGCTAAGGGAACGAAGGAGGCAAAAGCGACCCGTCCTGCTACGCTTCCCCGGCATTACCGGCCTGTCCGGCCATGCACAGGGAGTGGGTAGTCTTGGGCATTGCCGTCAGATTAACAACACCATGGATTTCTAATGCCGGACCTGGGAACTAGGCAACATCCGCCCGCTGCCCCAGCCAGAACCGCCGCCAGTCGCCGCCGCTGGTTTGCAGGGCAACGAGAGTGTACAGGCTGCCTGTCCAGAAACCCAGAATCATCATCAGTACAACCCAGACAACGGATCGAGCCACCGACTTTTCGCGATAGACGATCCAGCCAGAGAATAGAACAAAGCCAGCGTAGAGGTCCACCAGTGAGACGAGGCCCCAGGGCATGGACAGGAGCAGCTTTCCCTCCGTAGCGAAATCGCCGACGGCAAAGCCATAGATGAGAACAACCGTCATGGCCAAAAGGCCCAGCAAGGCGATCAGTTTTGCGATCCTCATGGCGAATTCTCCGTTTCCGCAGAAGCGCGATGACCGCGCCCCTACTATACGAATTCCAGCAGCAAGATAACCAGATAACCGACGACATAGACCGACGTCAGCCCATAGAGCACTGCTTCGGGCGTGTCGCGCACCGAAAAGGTGTGCACCCGCAGGAAAATCAGCTTGACCAGGTCGCCCAACAGCATCAGCGCTACAAAAGAGGGCAGCATCCAGCCCGCTCCTGGCTCGGTTGCCAGAGTGATGACCATGCCCCAGTGTCCCAGGTTATTCAAGAGGACAAAAACCATGGCCACAATCTCGCGTTCGGCGAGGCGATCGAAAATCGCTGCCACCAGGCCCAACGAGAGGAAAGCCAGGATGATAAGCTGTGCCAGCCGCAGCCCGCCCGGCAAAACGAGCGTGCCGATGGACAGGGCCTGCAGTAGGGCGACGATACCCAGGACCAATGCCGCCAGCTTGATGACTGTCTCCAGCCAGGCCAGCGGCGGCCACGAGGCCAGGTGCCAGCTCTTTGTAGCGGGTTGAGTTGCTTCTTCGTTCATGCGTTTGCTCCTACGTGTTTTATTCTTCTCCGTCGCTGCTTCTGTCATTCGGGCCGCAGAAGCCCCAAGGTCAATGTGGTTTTCTGCATCGTTGAGCGGTTGTGCTGGCTCTGCTCATTTCAACCTCCCAACCCATCCACGATACCGGCAAGGCCCACGATGTCTGCAGCATCAGGTGCGTGCCGGACCAGGTCGCGGCGGACCCACCAGGGCGCGCAGGTTCATCATCCTCCACAAGGACTTTGTATCGGTGCAGGTTCCGGCTCTGGTTCGGCGGCAGGTGGTTCAACCGGTGTCCAATAGCCGCGCATCTTGAGGGGAAAGGCCAGGTCGCCGCCGAACTTTTCCTTTTCACCGATGACAAACGTGTAGCGACCTACCTCTCCATCGGGGTGCCAGATAGCCACCACATATCGTCCGCCAGCGGGCAAGGTCACACGTTGCTCCTGCCGTTCCCAGTAGGACGTGCGACTGAAGGGCTCGTAGAAGGTTGGGGCTGGCCCCGGTGGTGGATTGATGATCAGCGCGCCTGCCCCTTGCGGCACGGCGACCCACTCGGGCAAGTCAGCTTGGGGTAAGCCAGAACCTATCAGCGCCATGGTAGGCGCAAAGTCCTCCTGCCCTTCGATCTGCGGGATGGTGAGTTCCAACAAGATCACCTCACGCGCCAGCCCCTCGAACGAGAAATAGTCGACGTCGTTAGATGAATCCAGGGTGGCGTAGAGGGCCGTAGAGATGGTGGGGTCGTCTATCTCCCACGGGCCGTTGGCCTCGATATCGTCATCTTCAAAGTAGGGGCGGTGGGCCATCGCCGGGGCCGCCCCCAGGGTTGTCAGGCCCAGCGCCAGAGCCAGGGCCAGGAGCACAAAATTCTTGCGCATGATGATCCTCCTTCAGGTGTGGGTTGCTCCTCTCCCCTCCCCGCTGGCTGAGGTTAAACGTTGCTGCTCTCTTGGACCAGTTGGTCCAGCACTGCCAAGATTTCGCCGTTTGGCGGGATGTCGGACATGGCGCCGCCATAGTGCGTGTGGCGCACCTGCCCGGTCTTGTCCACGACCATCAGGGCCGGCATCCGACCCAGCTTGAGCAGTTTGATCTCCTGGCCGTAGCGACCGGCCACCTGGTGGGTCGGATCGGCCAGACCGACGAAGGGCAGATCCTCCTTGTGCCAGTAATCCTGGAAGGCTCCTTGGTCATCCGGCCCGACGACCACGATTTCGGCGTCGCGGGCGACGAATTCCCCATAGTCTTGACGCAACTGCGCCATGTGCCGGCGGCAGAAGGGTCACATGAACCCTCGGTTGAACACCAGGACGACATGCTTGTGCCCCTGGTAGTTGGACAGGGTTACTCGGTTACCCTGTGTGTCGGTCAGAGTGAAATCGGGTGCGGCGGTTGCTTCGTGAATCTTGGTCATGTCGACTTGCCTCTCGATCAAAGAGAACGCGGACTGCCCCGATGCGGGACGACGTGTCCGCCTGGAGTCTTGAACGGTACTTCCTGCTGCCTGAGTTCGGCCAGGAGCGAGAGGGCCACACGCAGGCCGCCGAGGGCCACGGCGGGCACCGACTGGCCGGGAAAGACGCTGTCGCCCACCAGCCACAGGCCTGGCGCCAGGCGCGGTCCCCAGGCGCGGAACAGGCTGGTCTGTGGAAAGCCGCCCACCCAACCCCAGGACCGCCGAGTGAAGCGCTGGAAGGTCACGGGCGTGCCGGGCAGGATCAGGTCGGCGGCGTCACGTAGGCCAGGCAGGGCCGTCTCGGCGGCGGACAGCCCTCGTTCGACATAATCTTGCTTACGCGCTTCGTAGGCGGCGCGGTCGTGCTCGAACAAATCCCACCAGCCGTCCAGCTCGGTGTGGGTGCTGAGGGTCAGCGTCCGCCGGCCTGACGGCGCGCGGCCCTCGTCCCACGCCGGGCCGAGCGACAGAAAGACGGTATTGCCGTTGCCCATCGGTTCGCGCAGCACGACCTGGTGGTGCAGTGGAAAGTCGGCGGGCACGATGGTACCGTCCAGGCCGACATAGACCATGAACGCGCCCCACATGTTCTGCGGCCGGGGCGGCAGCGTGCACAGCTTACGCGGTGCGTGCTTACCCAGCAGTCGGGCAACGTTCCACGGTGGCAGGTTGGCGATCACAATGTCGGCGGGGAAGGAAGCGCCTTTTTTCGTCTCCACGGCAACCGGGCGCCCGCGCTCCACGGCGATGCGCGTCGCCTCCTGGCGAAAATGCACCTGCCCGCCGTTGCGTTGCACCGCCTCGACCAGCGTCCCGGCGATGGCCCCCATGCCGCCCTCGACGTGGGCCACTCCGCGACGGGGCAGATCCAGCGCGGACGCGCCATACAAGGCGTTGGCGTGGCGACTCGTTGTCTGTGCGGCGATGAGCAGTTGGGCATCCACGAACAGCCGTAGCTGTTCCGAGGCGCCGCGCAGGTGGGCCACCACCGGGCGCGCAGCGTCCAGTGCCAGTCCCGCTTTGAGCCGCTGGTACGCGTCGTTGCCCAGCCAGGCCAACCCGTCGCCGAGCAAAGTGGCCACTTCGGATAGCGTCTGGGGCGGCCAGGCGGGCAACCGCAGGGCCAGGTCCCAGAGGGCGTCAGAGGTGGCTTCCTGCCAGCGCCAGAAGGGCTCAGCCTCGGGGCCAAAGGCGCGAAGGCGTTCGTCCCATCGCCGTTCGCTGCTGTAACGGGTGACGCTCACGCCGCCGGGCAGATGGACGACCATGGCCGGGCCATCACGTCGGATCGGCCAGCGGTCAATGCCCACGGCCTGGGCGACGAGGTCCATCGGGCCGCCGGGGTAAAAGCCGGCGGGCAGTGTTGCCCCGGCGTCAAAGCGGTAGCCCTGGTGATAAAACGTCCCGGCGCAACCCCCGGCATAGACGTGGGCCTCCAGTACGGTGACGTCCAGGCCGGCGCGCGCTAGCTGCG
>JASFTJ010000152.1:0-6180 GCA_050053615.1 Anaerolineae bacterium
GCGCCAAGCGCGGAAACTGGCTCGGTTGAATACAGATCATTCCGCCAACCTGGCTCGGCTGTACCGCACCTGGGGTGGGTTGAGCAAGGGCGAGAAACGGCGTGAGAGGCTGAATCAATCGCTGGATTTCTACGTCGATGCCACCACCTTGAGCCCTCACAATGCCCAGCTTTTCAACGAGTGGGGGCAGACCTACTTGGCCCTGGGGGACTTTGACCGGGCTCTGGAGAAATACCAACATTCTCTATCGCTGGACAAGGAGTACGCTCAAACGTACCTGCTGTTGGGTGAACTCTACATGCGACAGAAGGAGTGGGACCAGGCAGTTGAGGTGTATCAGCAGGCTGTCGAGCTGGGTCGCAGGCCGGTGGAGGCTTACAGTGCGTTGGGCTATGTCTACACGCAGATGGGGGATCTGGAGGCAGCGCTGGGCGCCTATCTCAAGACCGCAGAGTTGCAGCCGAGAAACTATAATCACCACAAGAACTTGGCTATTCTTTATCAGCAGATGGGGCGTACAGAAGACGCCATCCGCGAGGCGACAGCAGCTCTGGAGTTGGCTCCCAAGAGTCAACAGGAGGCGATTCAGAACTTTGTGGCCCAGCTCAAGCAGGCACAACCGGCGCTTTCGCCCGGTGACGCTCAGAAGGTTCAGAAGTTGATGGCCGAGGGCGGCCAGCACATGCAAGCCCAAGACTGGGATGCGGCCGAGGAGAGCTTTCTCCAAGTCTTGGAGTTGGACGCCAATCATCCTCAGGCTCACAGTGGGCTTGCCTATGTCTATGCCAAGCAGGGTCGAGTGGACGAGGCAATCGCCGAGAACTTGGTGGTGATCCAGTTGGTGCCCGGCGACTATAATAGTTACAAAAATCTGGCGCTCCTCTACCAGGAAAAGGGCGAGCTTGGTAACGCGATCTCTGCTGCGGAACAGGCGTTGGCGTTAGCGCCAGAGAAGGAAAAAGATGCTTTGCAGACCTATCTCGATCAACTGAAACAGTCTCAGGGAAAGGCGCCGCCGGCGACCGAGGCGGGACAGCGGGCCGGCGACTTGACGCCAGAGGAGCGGAACAACATGTACAGTGCACCACCGGAAGTGATCATTGATCCTACCAAGTCGTACCAGGCGACCATCGTCACCCCGAAAGGCAACATTGTCTTGGAACTGTACGCCGACCGAGCGCCCAGCACGGTCAACAACTTTGTTTTCTTGGCCCGCGAGGGCTTTTACGACAACACAACGTTCCACCGGGTCCTTCCCGGTTTCATGGCCCAGGGCGGCGATCCGACCGGCACAGGTCGAGGTGGGCCCGGTTACACCTTCGCCGACGAGTTCGATCCGGCGTTGCGCCACGATGGGCCGGGGATGCTCTCGATGGCGAATGCGGGTCCCAACACCAACGGCAGCCAATTCTTTATCACCTATGATGCTACACCCTGGCTGGACGATAAGCACGCGGTGTTCGGGCGGGTGATCGAGGGCATGGATGTGCTGGAAGCGCTGACCCCACGCGATCCCCAGCAGAATCCTGCCTCCCCGGGCGATGCGATCTTGACCATTGTCATTCAAGAGAAAGCGTTGCAATGATAGGGAGTCGGAGCAGAGCATGACCACGACCTTTATGCTCATTTTTGCGAGTGCATTGGTGATGGCTATCGGCGGTACGCCCCTGGCCCGCCGAGCCGCGTTACGCTTGGGGGTCATAGATCGCCCCAACGCTCGCAAGATTCACGTCAACCCCATTCCTTTGCTTGGCGGGCTGGCGATTTATGGTGCGTTTATCGCCGCTGTCCTTCTCTTTGGCAATCGCTTTCGCCTCAACGAGTTGGTCAGCATCCTGGTCGGCGCCAGCCTCATGTCATTCTTGGGGGTGTGGGATGATCAGCGCAGCCTGGGTCCCTTTCTCAAACTGATCGGGCAGTTGCTGGCTGCTTCGATCTTGGTCCTGACCGGCGTACGCATCGGTACGTTTCCCTGGGAGCCCTTGAATGTCGCTGTCACCTTGGGATGGGTCGTAGTCATCACCAACGCCTTGAACCTGCTGGATAATATGGACGGCCTGTCGGGCGGCGTCGGTGCGGCGGCGGCCATCTTTTTCCTGCTATTGGCGGCCATGAACGGTCAGTACCTGGTGGGGGCTTTGTCGGCGGCGTTGGTTGGGGCTTGTCTGGGTTTTCTGGTGTACAACTTTAATCCGGCCAGCATCTTTATGGGGGATGCCGGAAGTCTCTTTTTGGGATTCGTGTTGGCAGCGGTGGGCATCAAACTACGCTTCCCGGAGGGCCTCGAAATCGTCACCTGGATGGTGCCGGTGCTAATTCTGGGCTTGCCCCTGTTCGATACGACGCTAGTCATCCTCTCCCGGGCGCGGCGCGGACTCAATCCCTTGACCACGCCCGGTAAGGACCACATCTCGCACCGCTTGGTGGCCATGGGCTATACCCGCCGCGAGGCAGTGCTCATCTGCTACCTGATCTGCGCGGGCTTGGGGGTGATCGCCCTCTTTGTCACACAGGCCAGCATCATCGAGGGCTATGTGGTGGGCGGCGTCGTGGCGCTGGCGGCCCTGTGGGGGTTGTGGCGGATGGAGCAGGTTCGCTTTCCGGGCAATGAGGTTCGGGGCGACTTTTTGCACGGGAATGGGAGGCGCTGATGGATCTATTGGCAGCCAAAATTGCGGACAAATCGGCGAGAATAACCGTCATCGGTCTGGGCTATGTGGGCCTGCCGCTGGCCGTTGGCTTTGCCAAGGCTGGCTATCCAGTCTTGGGCTTGGACGTGGACGAAGGCAAGCTTGCCGCTCTAAACGAGGGTCGGAGCTACATCTTGGACGTGGAGTCGGGCGACGTGGCGGCCATGAACCGCGCCGGACGTCTCACGTGCAGCGATGACTATGATCTCTTGAGCGATACGGATGCCATTTTCATCTGCGTGCCCACACCCTTCAACCCCATGAAAGCGCCCGATCTTGTCTACGTCGAGCAAGCAGCCCGGGGCATCGCCCCTCGGCTAAAGCCTGGCCAATTGGTCATTTTGCAGAGCACCACCTACCCAGGCACCACAGAAGAGTTTGTCTTGCCCATCTTGGAGGAATCAGGGCTGCAGGCGGGCGAGGGTTTCTACTTGGCCTTTTCGCCGGAGCGCATAGACCCCGGTAACCGAGAATTTACCGTGGAGAATACGCCCAAAGTGGTCGGCGGTCTGACGCCCCAGTGTACCGAATTGGCGCGCTCGCTGCTGGCTCAGCTCTTTGCCCATGTTCACGTTGTGTCATCCCTGCGTGCCGCCGAGATGTCCAAGCTGCTGGAGAATATCTACCGCAGCGTGAATATCGCCTTGGTCAACGAGCTGGCCTTGCTCTCCGAGCGGATGGGCATGGACATATGGGAGGTGATCGAGGCGGCCGAGACCAAGCCTTTTGGTTTTATGCCCTTCTATCCGGGCCCGGGTGTGGGGGGGCACTGCATCCCCGTGGACCCCTATTACCTGAGCTGGAAGGCCCGCGAGTACGACTTTTACACCAAGTTCATCGAGCTGGCTGCCGAGGTGAACCAGGCCATGCCCTACCACGTGGTGGATCTGGTAGCCCAAGCTCTCAGTCGACAGCGCAAGTCCTTGGACGGGGCGCAGATTCTGATCCTGGGGGTGGCCTTCAAACGGGATGTGGATGACGCCCGTAACTCCCCGGCAGAGCGGATCATCGAGTTGCTGGTGCAACGGGGCGCCCAGGTCAGTTACAACGACCCGTACGTGCCACGCTACTGCGTGGGTCGAGATGTCTTTCACCGGCAAGAGCGCTGCCTAGAGAGTGTACAGTTGACCGATGAGATCCTGGCTGCCGCCGATTGTGTAGTCATCGTGGCTGGACATCAGATGACCGATTATGCCCAAGTGGTGCGACAGGCGTGCTTGGTAGTGGATGCGGTCAACGCTACCCACGGCTTGCGCGGCGCGGCGCAGGTCGTGCGCATCGGCGCGCCATTTCCCCAGCCCCAGAGCACATGAACCCGTCGTCGCCAACCTCCGAGCAGCCGGGGGGATCGTCGTTCTGGACGAGCAGGCCCTTTCGCTTCTTCCTCATAATCCTGGTGCTAGCGCTCAGCGCCATCATTTTCGTGTTCCGCCAGCGCTTTGCAGAGTTGGCCACCATCGGCTATCCAGGCATTTTTTTGGTGAGCCTTCTGGGAAATGCGACCATCATCCTGCCGGCACCGAGCTTGGCCATGGTCTTTGCCATGGGTAGTGCCTTGCCGCCCGTCCTTGTGGGCCTAGCCGCTGGTATTGGTGAGGCCCTGGGAGAGTTGACCGGCTACGCGGCAGGCTTTGGGGGGCGGGCAGTGATTGAGAATCAGGATGTGTATGACCGCATGGCGGCCTGGATGCAACGCCGGGGTGGCATCACGGTGTTTGTTCTGTCAGTCATCCCCAACCCCGTTTTCGACCTGGCCGGCATCGCTGCCGGCACGCTGCACTATCCCCTCTGGCGCTTCCTGTTGTTCTGCTGGCTGGGCAAAACGATCAAGACAACGCTGATGGCCTGGGCTGGGTCCCAATCCATCGCATTTATTGAACAGCTGCTCCGCTGAGCAGCGCCTCAACTGCGTGTCGCCTGGGCATGGAAGGGGCAGCCCCAGCGACCGTGACCGCCAGCGCGCCGGCGGCGTTGGCAAAGCGGACGGACTCGGCCAGCGAGGCGGACTCGGCCAGGCGGACGGCCAAGGCCCCGCAGAAGGCATCCCCTGCCGCCACGCTGTCTATGACCTCGACCTCGTAGGGCGAAAAGTATTGCTCCCCCTCTGGCGTGACGAGCAGGGCGCCTTCCTCCCCCAGCGTCACAACCACCGCCTGCAGCCCTCGCAGCAGCAACGTCTGTGCGGCTTGGGCCGGATCATCGCCGGACTGCCCGGCCAGCATGGCTGCTTCGATGTTGTTGGGGACCAAAACATCGCAGAACTGCCACAATTCCTCGGGGAAGGGCACTGCCGGGGCTGGGTTAAAGATGACTCGTGCGCCTGCTTCCCGGGCAAGCTCGGCAGCCCGCAGCGAGGCGCTGGGCGGCGTCTCTAGCTGGAAGAGCAATACGTCGCTGGCCGAGATGGCGTCAGCGGCTGCTTCGATGTCGGACAGGGACAGGCGCATGTTGGCCCGTGGGACAAAGACAATGCTGTTACTGCCATCCGCTTCCACCACCGGCGAAGCCACGCCGGTCCCCGCTTTTGGGTCGCGTGCGACGTAGCGCGCGTCGATCCCCTCGGCGTCCAGCGTATCCAGAAAGGGCTCGGCGAAAGGGTCGGTGCCCAGGCGGCCGATCATGGTCGCCTGGGCGCCCAGCCGCGCCGCGGCGACGGCCTGGTTAAAGCCCTTGCCGCCAGGGAACATGCCGAACCGCTCGCCCATCAGCGATTCCCCGCGCTGGGGTCGGCGCTCGGCCCAAAAGACCAGGTCCAGGTTGAAGGCGCCGACGACGGCGACGCGGCGACGATTTGGCATTCTGCTGTCCTCCTATCCGCCTACGAGGGCCAGATCTCGGCCAGGGTTTCGAATTCCTCCGGGGTCAGCGCGAATCGGCAAAAGAGCTCTTCTTCGTCATCCCAGATAGCGGGTTCTCTGTAAAGTGCTTCTACCAGGCAGCGGCGCGCATTGGCGACATCGCCCAGTTGCAAGTGAGCCAGTGCGGCAAAGTAGCGTGGGAATCCGTCCTTCTCGTATCGCTCGATGGCCGCTTCGGCCAGCTGCAAAGCCTCGGAGGAGCGCCGCAGCGCCAGCAGGGGCTGTTCTCGTAGATCGTCTTTTTCCAGCGCAGCAAGTTGCTCATAAACTCGCTGGGCGTCGTCGTCTTGGCCGAGCCGCAGATAGTTCAGGGCCAATTCCAGGCCGGCATAGCCGTAATCGGGATTCTCTGCCCAGATCTGTTCGAGTTCCTCGCAAGCCCGCCCGACATCCCCCTCCCGGCGGTAGGTGCCGGCGATGTCAATGCGTGTTTCGATCAGTTTCTCTTCGTGTTGCTCTACCAGTCGCATCCGCTTCTCATAGATGCGTCGTGCATCCTCGAATTGCTTTCGCCAGCCATAGATCAGGGCCAGGTAGCTGTAGTAGAGGTACTCCTGAGGTTCGTCCGTTTGGTCGGCTTTTTCAAAGGGTTCTGTGGCCGGGTGAACGTGTCCATGATCGAGATAGACCTC
>JASFTJ010000153.1:0-6166 GCA_050053615.1 Anaerolineae bacterium
AAGGGCAAAAAAAGCACGGCCCGGCGCATCTTTTACGATGCGCTCAGTATTATCGAGGAGCGCGCAAAGCGCCCTGGTTTGGAAGTTTTCGAACAAGCTATCAAGAATGTGACGCCAAAAGTCGAGGTCAAGCCACGTCGTGTGGGCGGCGCGACTTATCAGGTGCCCGTAGAGGTTCCGCGTCATCGCCAAGCAGCTCTGGCCATGCGCTGGCTGATCTCCACCACGCACAGGCGGCCGGGTAAGAGCATGGCCGAGAAGCTGGCTAATGAACTATTGGATGCGGCGAACAACACCGGGGCGACCATCAAGAGGCGCGAAGACACCCACAGGATGGCAGAGGCCAATCGGGCGTTTGCACACTATCGATGGTGATCAGTACCTAAATGCTAATATCCGATGTCGAACAACTGAAGCAATGAGATTGGGAGACTGGATATTTGAGGTTGTCCCATGTCTAGGGTGTACCCCCTCGAGCGTACGCGAAACATTGGAATTATTGCCCACATTGATGCCGGGAAAACGACCACGACTGAGCGGATGCTCTTTTACAGTGGGCGCACGCATCGCATGGGGAATGTGGACGACGGGACAACCGTTACTGATTGGATGGAGCAGGAGCGGGAACGAGGGATCACCATCACCGCTGCTGCTGTAACATGCTTCTGGCGAGACTGTCAGATTAACATTGTGGACACGCCGGGGCACATTGATTTTACGGCGGAGGTCCAGCGCAGCTTGCGCGTCTTGGATGGCGGCGTCGTGATCTTTGACGCCGTGGCGGGCGTCGAGCCCCAGTCCGAGACGGTGTGGTACCAAGCTGATCGCTACAATGTGCCGAGGGTTTGTTTCGTTAACAAAATGGATCGCATCGGGGCCGATTTCTGGCGCACCGAGCGGATGATCCGAGAGCAACTGGCTGCCAATCCTGTCGCGATCCAGGCGCCGATCGGCGCCGAGAATGCATTTCGAGGATTGGTAGACCTGGTGACCATGCAGGCCATGATCTATGCCGATGACCTGGGCACCATCCAGGATGCAACGGACATCCCTGATGATCTATTGCCGGAGGCCCGCAAGCATCGCGAGATCTTGCTCGAGCGGGTGGCTGAGTGTGATGACGAGATCATGCTCAAGTACCTGGAGGGAGAAGAGATTTCGGCCCCGGAACTGCGACGGGCGTTGCGTGGCGCTACCTTGCGCGGCGATCTGGTACCGGTGCTCTGTGGTGCAGCCCTGCGCAACAAAGGTGTGCAGCCGGTGCTCGATGCGGTGGTGGACTATTTGCCCTCGCCGCTCGGCGTGCCGCCCGTGGTGGGCATCAACCCCAAGACGGGCACAGAATGGAAGTGCTACGCTGATGCGTCAAAGCCCTTTGCGGCTCTGGCCTTCAAGGTTGTCTCGGATCCATACGTGGGGCGCCTGGTTTACTTGCGGGTCTATTCGGGCCGGCTCAAGGTGGGTAGCCGGGTACTGAACTCGGTGAAGGGGCATCGAGAGCGGATTGGCAGGCTGCTGCGGATGTACGCTAATCGACGAGAAGAGATTGACGTGATCGAGGCGGGTGATATCGCGGCGGCAGTGGGCTTAAAAAACACCTTCACCGGTGAGACCCTGTGTGATTTCACGCACCAGGTGATCCTGGAGTCCATCAAGTTCCCAGAGCCTGTGATTTCGGTGGCCATTGAGCCTCGAACTGAGGCGGACCGGAACAAGATGAATGAGGCCCTGCAGCGCTTGGCCGAAGAAGATCCCACTTTTCAGGTCAAGACCGACGAACAAACGGGACAGCTCATCATCAGCGGCATGGGCGAGTTGCACTTGGAAGTCCTGGTGGATCGCATGTTGCGCGAGTTCCGAGTGATGGCTAACGTGGGCAAACCCCAGGTCGCCTACCGTGAGACGATTACCAGAAAGGTGCGGAGTGAGGGCGAGTTTGTGCGTCCGATCGGTGGAAAGGACCAATACGGCCGTGTGGTGCTGGAGTTGGATCCGCTGCCGGCAGGCTCCGGCTTTGAATTTGTGAACGCGGCGAATGAGATGGTCCTGCCGGAGAGGTTTGTACCGGCCATAGAGGAAGGCGTCCGCGAGTCGCTGGAGAGCGGCGTGCTGGCTGGCTACAATTTGGTGGATCTGAAGGTCACGTTGGTGGATGGGACCTTTGACGAGGAACGCTCCACCGAGTTGGCCTTCAAGGCTGCTGCTTCGAAGGCTTTGCGAAACGGTGTGACCCGGGCAGCCCCGGTGCTGCTGGAACCCATTATGGACATCGAAGCTGTGGCTCCGGATGAATTTAGTGGGACCCTTATCGGGGACTTGAGCGCCCGAGGCGGACAGATCGAAGGTCTGCAACCGCGCGGAGTCGGGATGCAGGCGGTACGGGGCATGGTCCCCTTGGCCGAGGTGTTCGGTTATGCTACTGACCTGCGCTCGATGACTCAGGGGCGGGGCACCTTTACGATGGAGTTCGACCACTATGACCAGGTCGCGCCTGAGATATTGAGGCGAATCTTGACCGGGGGCAAGCGGTGATGGCGACTTGCAAATTTGCCATGGATTCGCTTTTCATGTAGAATTGCGCGGTTTTCGCTCGTGGTGTGGGCGGGAAGGAAAGGAGTACAACTATGGGAAAGCCAAAGTTTGAAAGGACGAAGGTACACGTCAACGTAGGGACCATTGGTCACATTGATCACGGCAAGACAACGCTGACGGCAGCGATGACGAAGGTGCTGTCCATGAAAGGGATGGCCGACTTTCGGGCCTTTGACACCATTGACAATGCACCGGAGGAGAAGGCGCGGGGCATCACCATTGCCATAGCCCACGTGGAATACGAGACGGAGAATCGGCACTATGCGCACGTGGACTGCCCGGGGCACGTGGACTATATCAAGAACATGATCACCGGCGCGGCGCAGATGGACGGCGCCATTCTGGTGGTGGCCGCGCCCGACGGGCCGATGCCGCAGACGCGGGAGCACGTGTTGTTGGCCCGTCAGGTGGAGGTGCCAGCGATGGTCGTGTTCATGAACAAGACGGACATGATGGATGACCCGGAGCTGCTAGAGTTGGTAGAGTTGGAGCTGCGGGAGTTGTTGAGCGGGTATGGGTTTCCTGGGGACGACATTCCCATCGTGAAGGGCAGTGCGCGGGACGCGCTGGAGAGCGAGAGCGAGGATCCGGATGCACCCGAGTACGCCTGCATCTGGGAGTTGCTGCGGGTGGTGGACGAGTACATTCCGACGCCAGAGCGAGAGACGGACAAGCCGTTCCTGATGCCGATCGAGGACGTGTTCAGCATCAAGGGGCGGGGGACGGTCGTGACGGGTCGCGTGGAGCGGGGCAAGATCGAGACGATGGGCGAAGTAGAGATCGTCGGCTTGGGCGGGACGCGAAAGACGGTGTGCACCGGGGTTGAGATGTTCCGCAAGATCCTGGCTGAGGGGATTGCGGGGGACAACATAGGTTGTCTGCTGCGGGGCATTGACCGGGACGAAGTAGAACGAGGGCAGGTATTGGCCAAGCCGGGGAGCATCAAGCCGTACACGACGTTTGAGGGGGAGGTATACGTACTGCGGAAGGACGAGGGGGGGCGGCACACGCCGTTCTTCAGCGGGTATCGGCCGCAGTTCTACATCCGGACGCTGGACGTGACAGGGGCAGTGGACCTGCCGGAAGGCGTAGAGATGGTGATGCCCGGGGACAATGTGAGCCTGCAAGTGAAGCTCATCGAACCTGTGGCCTTGGAGGCGGGTTCGCGCTTTGCCATCCGCGAGGGTGGCCGGACGGTCGCTTCCGGCGTCATCACCAAGATTTTGGAATAGACGGTTCAGTAGGCGCTTGTATCAGCGAGGGAGGCCATGGCCAAGCAGAAAATCAGAATTCGACTGAAGGCTTTTGATCATCGCATACTCGACCAATCGGCGCTGCAGATAGTGGATGCGGCGGAGCGCACCGGGGCGCAAGTAGTCGGACCGGTACCGCTGCCGACGCACATCGAAAAGTTCACCGTGATCCGTTCGCCCTTCATTGACAAGGATTCGCGGGAACAGTTCGAGATCCGCACACACAAGCGGCTGATTGATGTGCTTGAGCCGGGATCAAAAACGGTCGACCAGCTGATGCGACTGCAACTACCGGCTGGCGTGGACATAGAGATTAAACTTTAACAAACCCGGCCGAGATCAGCGCGAATATCATCGTTTTGCACCAAGCTGGCAAGTGCTAGGTGCGGGAAGCCGGCAGACTGCCAGTTTGACGGGATGATGCAGGAGCGCCTAGCCTGACAGTCCCTAGGAGGTAGGTATGAAAGGTATTCTAGGCAAAAAAGTCGGGATGACCCAGATCTTTGACGAGCAGGGAGAGGTCGTCCCGGTCACAGTCATCGAAGCTGGCCCCTGTTTTGTATCTCAGATCAAGACAGTTGAGCGGGACGGCTACACAGCTATCCAGATGGGCTTTGAGGAGACTAAGCCCAAACACGTAACCCGTCCCAACAGGCAGCACTTACGAAAAAGCGATCTTCCACCCTTGCGCTATCTGCGCGAGTTCCGGATGCGCGACGACGAAATCGCCGAGTACCAGGAGGGCCAGAAACTCACGGTGGACATCTTTGAAGAGGGTGAGTTTGTGGATGTTATTGGTACTTCCAAGGGGCGGGGTTTTGCCGGTGTCGTGAAGCGACATGGCTTCCGTGGCGGTCCCAAGACCCACGGTCAATCAGACAGGCTCCGTGCGCCCGGTTCCGTTGGCGCTTGTACCGACCCAGGGCGCGTTTTTAAGGGAATGCGTATGGCTGGGCGGATGGGCGGCCGTCGCGTGACGGCCCAGAACCTGAGGGTGGTCATGGTAGACTCAGAACGGAACCTTCTGGCCATCCGGGGACCGGTGCCAGGGGCCAAGAATGGCTTGTTGATGGTTCGGCAAGCGCGCAAGACGCAATTGCTGAGAAAAGTGCACAAATAGCAGGCAAACTCGCAGATGAGCACAGCGGCAGATTAACCGTTTCCCGTTCGCTCATTTGCCAATTTGCAGATTGAATCGGTTGTGAGGAGTGACGGCGAATGCAAGTGCCTGTATATAATATTCAGGGTGAGCAAGTAAACGAGGCTGAACTGCGCGACGATATCTTTGCTGTGCCAAGCCACATGGGACTGATGTACCAAGCGCTGGTGCGTCAGCAGGCCAACGCTCGGTTGGGCACGCACAACACCAAGACACGCGGTCAGGTCAGGGGGGGCGGTCGTAAGCCGTGGCGCCAGAAGGGCACCGGACGCGCTCGCCAGGGCAGTATCCGGGCACCTCAATGGCGGGGTGGTGGGACGGTTTTTGGCCCTTCCCCGCGCAGCTACAGCAAAAAGATGCCGCGCAAGATGCGCCGCCAGGCGTTGCGTTCGGCGCTGTCGGTCAAGGTTGCCGATTCGCAGGTTGTGCTCTTGGATGCCTTGGAGATGGAGAAGCCCAAGACCAAAGAAATCGTGGGCATTTTGCAGAACCTGGGTATTGATTCGTCGGCCTTGATCCTGTTGCCTGCTCGCAATGAGACGATCTTGCGCTCGGTGCGCAATTTGCCTGAGGTCAGGACATTGGTAGCGCAATACCTCAACGTCCGCGACCTGCTCAAGTACGACTATCTTCTGCTGCCTCTGGACTCGTTGACCGTGATCGAGGGGATCCTAGGTTAGGATTCGTGTTGTGGGGGGAAGAGCAATGGATGTTCAGCGCGTTTTGAAGCGTCCCATTTTGACAGAGAAAACAGACTTTCAACGGGACGATAATCAGTATGTGTTCGAGGTAGACCTCCAGGCCAACAAGCTCCAGATCAAGGAAGCGGTGGAATGGATCTTTGATGTAAGGGTCGAGTCGGTCAACACGATGGTCATAAAACCGAAATGGCGTCGGCTTGGTCGAAAAAACGTCATCACGCGGCCCGGCTGGAAAAAGGCAATCGTAAGACTTGCACCTGGCGAGCGGATCATGGCGTTCTTTGAGGGGATTTAGGAGTTGTCGGTTCAGGGTCCGCAGATTTCGGGCGTTGAACCTTGGATAGGAGTGGAATGATGGCGATCAAAGTCTACAAACCGACGTCACCCGGGCGGCGGGGGATGAACGTCTCCGCTTATCAGGAGATTACTCGTTCCAAGCCGGAAAAATCCCTACTGCGTCC
>JASFTJ010000154.1:0-6156 GCA_050053615.1 Anaerolineae bacterium
GTGGCCGTTTCCGCTGCTGGTGACCGCACATTTCAAACGCTTTCGCCAGCGCTGGACCTGTTGGCCGCTTCGGGGGGGAACGCCGAATTACCACTGAACCTCGGTGAGCAAATACTACCAGTGCTTGCCGCCGCTCAGCCCCAGCTGGAGACAGCACGACAAGAGCTCACTGCTGCGGAGGAGGCGCGGGCACAGATCGACGCAGCCCACCTATCACCCCGGGTAGCTGGGCTGCTCGGCAGGCTGGATCGCTATCTGCCCTGGTTCGAAACGGCTCTCGATGGGGCGCTACTGGCCCCCAACCTCTTGGGCGCCAACGGGGCGCGCACCTACTTGATCCTGGCCCAGAACAACTACGAGCTCCGCCCTACGGGGGGCTTTATCAGCGGGGTGGGAGAACTACAGATCGAGAACGGGCGACTGACCTCCTTGAGCTTTAGCGATAGCTATGCCGTGGACAATTTTGAGGTCCCCCACGACATCCCGCCCCTGGACTTTCAGCGCACGCTCTTTGGCCAATTGTGGCTATTCCGGGACGCCAACTGGGACGCCGACTATCCCACTTCAGCCCAGCGAGCCTTGGATATCTATGCCCGCGACCGCGACGTCCAGGCCGATGGCGCGATCGCGCTGGATCTGACAGCCCTGCAATCTTTGGTTGCCGCCATCGAGCCCCTTCACGTCGAAGGCAATACTGTGCCTGTCACTGGCGACAATGTCTTGCGAATCATCCAGGAGCAATGGGACGAATCCTACGCCAGCAGAGAGACGATGGGCTGGAAGTGGGGCCTGCAACGTAAGGACTTTATGGGCCAGATCGCCGGCGCCGCGATGGACAAACTGATGACGGGAGACGGTGTGCAACCGGTCGAGTTGGCTCAGGCGGTCAAACAGGCCCTCGACGAGAAGCACATCTTGATTTATCTGACCGATCCCCAAGCCGCCAGCCTGTTGCGCCGGAGAAACTGGGACGGAGGCTTGGAGGACCCGACCTGGTCGTCCGACGGGCTGCTGGTCGTCGACTCCAATGTGGGATTCGACAAGATGGATGCCAACGTGGCGCGTTCGATCCATTACCACGTGGACCTCACAGCCCCAGATGGGCCGCGGGCGCGGGTAACACTCACCTACGAAAACCTCAGTACCAAGTCGCTGGAAGCCTGCATCCAGGAATCACGCTTAGGCGACAGCTATGCCGATCTGATGGAACGCTGCTACTGGGACTATGTCCGCGTCTATGCGCCGGGAGGCAGCCAGTTGTTGGAGGGGCCGGCCATTCCCTTGCCGTCTGGCAGCCTGCTGGCCCGGCTCGGCGATGACCCACCCACCCCCCCGCTCAGCCCGACGCTGACTGTGGGCGGCTGGGACGTGTGGACCGCCTTCTTTGACCTGGCGCCAGACTCAGAGATAACGCTGAACTTTGACTATCAACTGCCGTCCTGGGTGTTGGACTATGAACCCGGCGGGCTGACTCGCTATCATCTCTGGGTTCAGAAGCAGCCGGGCACAAAAGCGGTGCCGTTCGAGCTAACGGTGGTTCTGCCGCCGGGCGCCAGGCTGGTGCACTCCGAGCCCGCGGATCTGCCCTCGCCCCAGGGAGCAACGCTCACCGTTTCGACCGACCTGCGCACAGATCGTGGGTTCGAGATCGTGTTTCAAGAAGGAAAGGAGGAACCGTGAACAGACGGGACGCCGATTGGCGCGCTTTGCTCGTTGCTCTGCTAGGGGTGCTCGCGATCCGCCTGTTAGCTTGGGGGCTGGGAGCGGACGTACCTGTGCACGCTGGTCCTTTGAATCAGACCGTCCCTACACCAACCCCCACAAAAAAGCCTGGCGAACCCACGAACACGCCCAAGAGTCCTGAGCCGACACAAACGCCCCCCCAGCCAACGAACACATTTACACCGTCTCCATCCCCAACGGCGTCTGTGCCCACACCCAGTCCGAGCGCCCAACCGACTGAGGGCACGGCGACAGCCACCATGCCCACATCCCCCACAGCCACCACGGTGTCCCCCACGGACACCGAGACTCCCACGCCCACCGAGGAGCCGTCGGCCACTGCCGAGTCCGCAACCCACACCCCCACCCAGCCTCCGCCGACTCCCAGCGCAACCCCTACGCCAACGCCGGCGGCAGTGGACACCACTCCTCCTGCGCTGACCACGCGGACCCCCACGCCCACAGTCGCTCCCGCGTCGGGCTTGTCGAGCCTGTGGAATCCATCGTGCATCTGGATCTTGGCGGGACTGGTCTTGATCGGCGCCGGCATCGGCGTGTTGATGTGGTGGCGGCGGTCGCCGTGAGCTGAGACTCTGTCGCACTAGCAGCCTGTTGGAGTGAAGCTGGCCGGGCCGCTTGCGCGATGCCCGGCAGTTTCCGGGAGAATCACATAGAAATAGCGGCGTGGGAGCTGGGCTTTGCCCATCTGCTGGGTTCTCCGACAGGGTGCTTGCTAGATCAAACCACCCAAGGGAGATTATCTGCGAGTCGCTCCCTGATCAATCGAACCCGAAACCTTTGCAACGAGGAGGCTTATAGCCTCCTCGTTTTTTTGTGCGCCTGAGAGTAAGATCGTGCCCCCTCACCGCATCTATGAGACTGAAGGCAGATCAAGCAACCGCCAGATTCAAAGGCGGAGAGGAGGCCAGCACATGAGCGTATCAGGAGCAATCGGCGCTGGGTTCGCGACAGAGACGATGGTGGTCGCCGGGTCTGCAAGGAGGTTTGAATGTACGTGAGAATACGACGGAACACGTGGGTGGCGCTTGGCTTTGCGGCTTTGCTCTTTTTGGCTGCCTGCAGCAGCGCAGCGTCCAAGATTGATGATGTCAAGCCCGTGGTCGATGAACCCACTCCGACCGCGACAGCGGCTGTTGTCACAGAAGAGCCGACGGCGACAGAGCCAGTCAAAGAGAATCCAACACCAACAGCCACCGTGACAGAACCTGAGACCGAGTCAGAGCGGGGTATCTTGACTGAGGACGATCGTTCAACCCGGCTGAAGAGTGTCACCCAGAGCTGGAACACGAATTGGAACAAGCACATCATCGACTACAGTGAATTACTCTCCGGCGGGCCGCCCCGTGACGGCATCCCGTCCATCGATGATCCCCAGTTCGTCAGCCCGGAGGAAGCATCCGAGTGGCTGGCCGACAACGAGCCGGTCATCGCCTTTGAGATGAACGGCGACGCGCGGGCCTATCCGCTGCAGATTCTCATCTGGCACGAGATCGTCAACGACACTATCGGGGATGTGCCGGTCATCGTCACCTTCTGCCCACTGTGCAACTCGGCCATCACCTTTGACCGACGTCTGGGTGAACAAGTATACGAGTTCGGTACTTCGGGCCTGTTGCGCAACTCCGACCTGGTGATGTACGACCGCACTAGCGAGAGCCTGTGGCAGCAGCTCACGGGCGAGGCCATCGTCGGGGACCTGGTCGGCGAGCAGCTGACATTCTTGCCGTCAGCCATCGTCAGCTTTGCCGACTTTCGTCAGGCGTACCCGGAAGGCATCGTTCTGTCGCGGGATACCGGCCATGTCCGTTCCTACGGCCAGAACCCGTACGTCGGCTACGATACCATCGGGCAAAGCCCCTTCTTGTACAACGGGGAGGAGGACCCGCGCTTGCCAGCCATGGAGCGGGTTGTGGCTGTTTCTCTGGGAGAGATAGACGTCGCCTATCCTCTGAGCGTACTGTCTGAGGTGCACGTCATCAACGACACGCAGGCCGACCAGGATTTGGTGGTCTTTCATGCCGCGGGCACTAGCAGCGCCCTGGGCGCCGGCATCATTGCCGAAGCGGACGACGTGGGGGCCACCGGCGTCTTTGACCCGAACCTTGACGGCCAGAAGCTGACCTTCCGATGGACGGACGGCGAGATCGTGGACGAGCAGACAGAAAGCACCTGGAGTGTCCTGGGCCAGGCGATGGACGGCCCATTGGCCGGCAAGAGCTTGACGCCCATCATCCACGCAGACCATTTCTGGTTCGCGTGGGCGGCGTTCAAGCCGGATACGATTATTTACCGCGCCGAGTAGAAACGAGTACTGCTATCCACCCAGGGGGTGAAATCTAGATGATGAAAAGATCCAGACGATTCTCAGGGTTCCTTGCTGTGGCAGTCGTCACCACAATCCTGTTGACGGCTTGTGGCAGCACTCTGCAATCGAGCACAGTCGCCCCACCGCCGACCGCGCCAAGCACGGGCAACAGCTCATACGCCGTCGACTTTCAGATCGCCGTCTATTACGGTGGAAACGCTGTGAACAGGCAAGACGTCAATTTCTCAGAGTTGCTAGACCAAGGGAGACCGGTGGTACTCAACATGTGGGCGGGGCTGTGTCCTCCCTGCCGCTTGGAAATGCCAGACTTCCAATCGGTGAGCGACCAGTTTGGGGATCAAGTCCTGTTCTTTGGACTGGACATAGGACCGTTCACCAACCTGGGCGCCAGCGAGGATGGTCAGGCCCTGGTCCAGGAACTGGGGATCACGTATCCCACCGGCACGACAGCTGACCCCGCAGTGATACAAGACTACCAGCTGCTGGGGATGCCGACGACCTACTTTGTCAAACCCGATGGCGCGATCCTCAGACAGTGGACAGGACTTCTGACCGAGGACAAGCTGACCGAACTGGTGCAAGAGCTGCTAGAGGCTTCGGCCAGCTCCTAGCGGCCAGAAGGAATGAGCGATTGGATGGGAGGGAACAAAATTGAGTGAAAGAATCAGCTCTTCGGCAGATGTGAAACGAAAGTCGGCAGCCAGTGGTCGATGGGCCATTGTTGCCTCCTTTGTCGTCCCCATCCTCGTCGCAGGCGGGTTGCTCGTTCTGATGATCAGCCTGCGCGACGGAGTCGAAGCGGCTGTGGCAAGCCTGGCCGGCTGGCTGCCGGTGGGCTATGCCTTTGCCGCCGGCATGGTGGCCAGTGTGAATCCTTGCGGGTTCCTGATGCTGCCGACCTATATCTCTTACCAGCTCGGTACCCAGGAGGAGGAATACTACGCCCAGCCGGCCCTCAAGCGGACGTTGAAGGCCCTGGCGCTGGGCGGTGTGGCTACCGCGGGATTCCTAGTGATCCTCACCGTTGCGGGGATCGTGATCGCTGCGGGCGGACAATGGCTGATCCGCGTCTTTCCCTTCGCGGGCCTAGCCATCGGCGGAGCGATGGCTCTCCTAGGAATCTACCTCTTGATCACACACAGGACGCTGGGCATCCTGGCTGCCAGCCGCGTGACGGTGAGCCCCCAGCGCAACCTGCGAAACGTGTTCTTGTTCGGCATCGCCTACGCCACAGGTTCGCTGAGCTGTACGTTGCCCATCTTTTTGGTGGTAGTGGGCAGTTCGCTGGCCAGCCAGAGCCTCGTCAACTCGTTCGTGCAGTTCATCGGCTACGGCCTGGGTATGGGGACGATTCTCATCGCTGTGACGGTCGGCGCCGCCCTGTTCCGGGGGACGGTGATTCGCTGGCTGCGCAAGGCCATGCCCTACGTCCACCGGATGAGCGCCCTCTTTCTCGCGGGAGCCGGAGCCTACCTGGTCTATTACTGGCTATTTATCGCTGATTTCCTGTTCTGAGTCATCTTTTTTCTCACCGGAGTCCTTTGCGGGGGACAGTTGACAAGGCGGACATCTTGTGTTATCGTTATCATGGTACATAGCTCCCCGCAAGCTCAGTCAAAACTGCTTGGGAGAAAGCGAACATGCTACTGGCTGGCGACGTCGGTGGAACAAAAACCAATCTAGCCATCTATTCGTCCGAGGGCGGATTGACCCCTGTGACCCAGGCGATCTTTGAAAGCGCCGAGTATCCCAACCTGAAAGCCATCGTCACCGAATTCCTGGCCGGTGCAGGCGAGTCGGTGGACAAAGCCGCCTTTGGGGTGCCCGGGCCGGTCGTCGGTGGACAGGTCAATGTCACCAACCTACCTTGGTTGATCCGAGAGACTACGCTCCAAGAGTCCTTGGGCCTGGATGAGGTCAAACTGCTCAACGACTTGGAGGCGACAGCGTACGGGGTACCGCACCTTCCCTCCGAGGACCTGTTTCTTCTCAACGACGCCCCTCCCCAGAGCGGCACCAAGGCCGTGCTCGCCCCTGGCACCGGGCTGGGCGAAGCCATTCTCTTCCAGCGAGGGGACAAGTATCAC
>JASFTJ010000155.1:0-6126 GCA_050053615.1 Anaerolineae bacterium
CGCCAGCACCAAGCCTCCGGCCAGCACGCCGTACCCGGTGGGGTTGTCGGCTCGGAACAGGCCGAGTACGCCCAGCCAGCGGTTCAGGACGGGGGCGACCGTGTGCTCGACGAAAGGTACGACGGTGAGCATCCCCCACACGCCATAGACCACGGACGGTATGCCCGCCAGCAGATCGATGAGCGGCTTGGCTAGGGCGCGGACCTGCGCCGGCGCGTATTCAGCCAGGTAGATGGCCGTTAGCAGGGAAGGCGGGACGGCGATGACCATGGCCACCCCTGTCACCCACAGGGTGCCCATGATAAACGGGTAAAATCCAAACTCTCCCCGCAGCGGATGCCAGGTCGTGGACAGCAGCAGCTCTCTCAGCGGCTTGGCGACCAGGATGGGCCGCGCGCGCAGCAAGAGAGCCAGGGTGATCAGGGGCGCCAGCAGCGTTGCCGCCAGGGCCAGCAACCCCATCAGCTGCTGGCCCAGCCGGTCCTTCGTTTGCCGACTCAAGGCCAGCGGCTGGCGTCCCCTCTTTGCCGTGTGCCTGCGCCGAACTAGCGGAGACAGGCTTTCCTTTACGTCCTGCATCATTTAGTCTAGTTTCTCCAACTCGACGGCCAATTTGTCTTGCGGCAGCGAGACATAACCCGCTTCGCCTACGTAGCTTTGCCCATTGGTCAGGACCCAGGCGACAAACGCTTTGACTAGCCCCTCCGGTTGGCCCTGGGTGACTAGGTTGAGGTCGCGAGCCGGAGGTGAGGGGTAGCGGCCAGTGGCGACGGCATCCAACGCCTGCGATTTCGTGTCATAGACCTCATCGGGGTCGGCCTGGCCATTGGCATTGAGGTCGAGGGGCGCTACCCACGCGCCGGCCACAGGTTCGCCGCTCTCCATGTCAAAGGCATAGTTCAGGTTATTGAAGCCGATGCCCAGGGGATCTTTGATCACCGCGTCCAGCAGCCCGGGATCCCCGTAGACGGCCACGCCCTGGAGGTCTTCTTGCTCGCCGCCCAGGTATTGAGCCCAGGTGGCGGCTGCGCCACAGGCATCGGAGCGGGTAAAGACGTGGATGGGATCCCCCACCTCTGGCTTGCCAACCACTTGCCCCCAGGTGGTGATCTCGCCCGTGACAAAGATACCGATCAATGTCTCGCGGCTCATCCCCTTCCTTTGCAGGTCCTCCCTCACAGGATTCTCTTTGTTGGCTGTGGGAAAGACAGCATCTTTGGTAACGGACACCCAGAAGGCGCCTTTTTCGATTTCTTCGGGATAGACCACACGGGAGACCATCCCAATGTCTACGGCGTTGGCCAGAGCGTCGGCCATGCCCTTTCCGGCCCCGCCGGCCGAGATGTCGAATCGGACGTCAGGGTGTCGCTGTTGGAACTCTTCGCCCCAGCGGACCACCAGCGGGTAGAGGGCCCAGGCGCCAGAGATGGTGATCGTGCCCTGCAGGTTGCCCTCAGACGAAGCAACTGACCCTCCAGTGGCTCCGCCACAGCCGACCACCGTGGTCGACAGGGCAAGCGTCAACAAAGTGAGCAGTGCTTTCTTGATTTTTCTTTGCATTTGCATCGCGATCCCTCCACTGTCAGGCGACAAAAGGGCCGCAGATCTGTCTGCGGCTCCCTTGGTGTTGGCTCGAAGGCAAACCTGTCCCTTCCGGCGCCGGTGGGGTTTGCTGAGAGGCCAGGGCAGAATGTAGGGTCAGTTTGAGATTTGCCCTACCTTGTCGCATCAGACTTGTATAGGGTTGTTGGCTCCGCGAGGAGCACTGGCCGGTTCAGGATGGGCAGCCACGAGCAGATCGGGTCTCCCTTCAGTCGGCGCAACCTCCACCGGCAGGGCCTGGTTGCCACGACGCTCAGGTCATGGTCTTCCTCAACCACCTCTCCCAACAAGGCGTCAAGGGCCTGGGAATAGTCCCACAGTTCGCCAGGATGAGGGGATACCGTGGCACGTCCACCATCCTCCGCCAAAGGCAGAGCATGGCAACGCCAGGCCAGTTCTCGGTCCGCGGTCAATTCGTCAAGGGTCGGGTACGCAGTTTTTTTGCGGACCGATTCTCCCCACGGACATTACCTCCCCAGGCTATACTCGGATCATAGCCTGGGGGGATTCCAAACACTGTGATAGGCTTGTGACAAAGCTGTGACAAATGGGGGGCTTGTGGCGTGATTTGGAAATTGCGCCCGGGCCAGTTTCAAACTTGCCCCGCAACTCCCTGATTTATGTCGTTTTTATCTGTATCTGTCCTGAAAAAAGGGCAGTCGAGAGAAAACGGGTACACCCCTTTCCCTCGCTGAAAAGACCTTTTTTCAGCGGAGCCATCTGTGAAATTGCGAGTTGGTAGGACCCCGCGAAACCGTGCAGGGGGATTGTACAGGCTACGAAAAGGTGGAAAGGGTAAGCCCGTAGCCCAGGCCAGGGACCGTCTCGATGGATACCAGTTCGGGAAGCCCTGGTTTGCCGGCCTCTAGGCCATGCGCCTGAGTGATCTTGCCTCGCAAGCGGTGCACTAATTGACGTAACATGTCGCGGTCCCCGCCCTCGGGTCCCCAGACGTGGGTAATGATGGCTTCGGCGGTGAGCACGTGTCCGGTGTTGAGCATCAGGTAGTCGAGGAGTCGGTTCTCCAGGGGAGTCAGCGAGACCGGTTCGCCTTTGCCAATGCGCAGCTCCCGCCGGCTGGGATCAAGCGTCAGGTCGCCGGCTTGGCGGATAGCAGGCGTGACGGATCTGCCGGCTCGGCGTAGCACGGCGTGGGCTCGCGCCACGAGCTGACGAGGGCTGAAGGGTTTGGTAATATAGTCATCGGCGCCCAACTCCAAGCCGTGCACGATGTCGTCCTCTTCGCCCCGCACGGTGAGCAGGATAATGGGGGTGTCGGCCTGCGCGCGGATGCGGCGGCAGACGGCAAAGCCGTCAAGCCGGGGCATGTTGACGTCCAGCACGATCAGGTCGGGCTGTTCCTCGGTCCAGCGCTGCAAGGCCGCTTCGCCATCATACGCCAGAGTGATCTGAAATCCTTCGCGCCGCAGGGTAAAGGCCAGCACGTCGGCCAGCACGCGATCATCATCAACGATTAGTGCTTTCATCCTTCATCCGCTCTTGGCAGTGTGAACCAAAAGGTCGAGCCGCCATCTGCGCGATCGTCAACTCCTACCACTCCACCGTGGGCCTCGACGATCGCCTTTACGACAGAGAGCCCCAGGCCGGCTCCCACCTGGGCCTTGTCGTTACCCGAGGCAGGTTGCACAAAGCGTCGAAAAAGATCCTTGCGCTGTTCCGGTGGCACGCCAGGCCCTGAATCTGCTACCGTCACGCGGATCCATTCCCCACCCACAGCAGCAGCTATCTTGATCTCGGATTCATCAGGGCCGTATTTGCTGGCGTTTGAAAGGAGATTGACCACAACCTGCGCCGCCCGTCGGGGGTCCGCGCGTACCACCGGGATGGCTGCTGGCAGTTCCACGACCAACGCTTGGTCGTGTTTGTCCAGCAGCGGTTGCATCGTGTGAATCGCTGCAGCGATGATCTCGCCCAGGTTGGACGGGCGAAGGTGCACCCGAAAGTGTCCGGCCTCAATGCTGGCGCTTTCGAGCAGGTTGTCGATCAGCGTCTGCAAACCCAGGACGCCGAGATGCAGAGAGGTCAATAATTCCTCTAACTCGGCGGCGCGGAGGTACGGGGCTTGATCCAAAAGCAGTTCGACGGATGCAGCCAGCGCGGACAGAGGAGTACGGAACTCGTGGGCCACATTGGCCAGAAAGTGGCCCAGGAGACGGTGGACCGCTTCTGCTTCGCTGACATCCCGAAATACCAACGCTACCCGAGCATCCCGTCCCTTAGGGGGCAGCAGTCGGGCGCCTGTCACGGCCAAGATGGCCTGTCGCCCGTCACGTAGTTCCACCGAGATCTTTTCGCGACGCCCAGGCGTGGGCATGAGTTGGCTGAACGGAGCACCCGTTTCGAGGGGATGAAAGACCTGATCACAGCTCTGCCCGATTACCTCATCACGCCGCCACCCGGTGATCCGTTCAGCGCCGTGGCTGAAAAAGGTGATGTGGCCCTTGCGATCCAGCGTCACGATACCCTCGACAATGGCCTCCAACAGATGGTCGGTCCAGGCTTTCTCCCGGCGCAACTCGGCCAGCGTTCGCTTCAAATCCTCGCGGGCGCCTTCGAGGGCATGGGCCAAGAGTGTGACTTCTCGAACGCGGGCCTCGACGGTTAGGGGGGTGTCCAAGTCCCCCTGGCGCATGCTGTCCGCTGCTTCGGCTAGGTGGGTCAGCGGCTGGCCGATTCGCCGGGCCGTGAATATCCCCAGCAAAGAGGCCAATGCCGCCACGGCCAAGATGCTGCCGATCAGGATCCAGATCAGACGTAGCTGTGTGGCGGCAACCTCCGTCACATCTAGTGCCATCTCGGCCTGCAGCCCCCCCTCATCCAGTGGCAGGCAGGTGGCATAATAGGGACGGCCATTCACGGAAAAGGTGTTTTGCGCTTCCCGGTCGAGAGGGCCGCAGGGCATCTCCTGCCGCGCCGTCAGACTGGTGGCCACTGGCTGCCTGTCTACCAACAACGTATGCTCCAGCCCGGTTTGGGTGCGCATCTGCACGGCAAAGTTGTCGTCCAGGGCCAGGCCTACGAACACCGTACCCAGAGAGTCGCCCTCTTCTCCGTCGAGGGGGTGCGCGGCAAGAAGCCACAACCGGGGACTCGGTTCCGTCGGGACGCTGTGAAATCCAGAATGAGCTCCCTGCGGGCATAGGTCGCCCGGAATCGCCTCCCCGGCGTGCGCCACGGCTTGCTCTCCAGCGTTGCAGACGAGCACCAGGTCGAGTCCCGACCCTTCTTGGAGCGTGTGCAGATAGGCCGATAGCCTTTCTTGTTCGCCCTGTGCCATCAACTCCCGCAAGGTGGGGCGTTGCGCCGTCAGCGTGGCCAGGCTCTGCAGTTCGTTCTGCTTTGCTTCGTAGAGAGCCTGGGCGACCAGGCTTCCCTGCTCCACCTGAGCCCAAGCTTGACGCCCGAGTTGGCCGCGGATCAGCCAGATCGCCGGCAATCCGGCGGCCGCCGCCGTCAGGAGTACCAGCGCCCCAAAGCTCAGGATCATCTGCGCCGACAGGCTTCGCAAGTCAGGTATCCAACGTTTCATGACAGACAGTCTCCAGCCTCTGCTGGATACAGTATACCCTATCTTTCAGGCAGAAGGCAAGGAGAGCGCCTGTGTGTACTGCTATTCCTACAATTCGGCCACCATGGCCTCTATGGTGTGAGAGATAGCCCTCGTCACGGCGGGTGTGCAGGTTTCCCCAAGGGTCAGCACGTCCTCAACCTCGACGGCAAGGATGGTCACATCGTCGTCTTTGGGTACTTTTATGCCCAGCCTCCGGCCCGCTGTGGGCTGGCCAGTATGGAAAATCTCGTGTGCTTTCTGCTCCAATTGAGTGTACTCTGGCACTCGCGGAAGGATCTCTGGCTTGGCGACCCAGGGCGTCTTCTTTGGTTTGCAACACTTTTTCCAAAAAGTTGCGGTTGACGGACACGACCCGCAGGCGCCGGTCAATCCCCTAGGGAACTGGGAGGGTGTCCACGATGCGGGTCGATAAATCGCTCCCGGTTCTCCGACTAGCGGGCGCTTTCCTGGAGCGCCTGCAGCGTAGCATCCCTTTGGGCTTCTGCTCGCTTGCGCTCGGCCAGTTCCTGCTGAACCGCCCCATGCAAGCGCGCGTTCTCGATAGCCACGGCGATCTGGTTGGCCAGGGTCTCCAGGACCATCACATCGTGGTCATCGAATGCGTTTCGCTGTGGACTCTGGACATCGAGCACGCCCACAACTTTCCCTCCCACCTGAATGGGTACACACAGCGCAGAGCGGCTGGGTATCGCATCCGGAAAGAAGTTGACATAGTTCGGTTCGGTGTCCACGTCGTTGGCCAGCAGCGTCTCACCGCGACGGCCCACCCAGCCGACCATGCCCTGACTCAGCGTTAGCCGGTGGTCAGGCGGGAACAGGTCGGTGAACGCCCCGGCCTTGGCCTGCAGCGCCAGTTCGCCCCGCTCGCGATCCAGGGTGAACAGGGCCACATGGTGATAGCCAAAGCTCTCCTGCACCCGGTGGACGGCCCT
>JASFTJ010000156.1:0-6123 GCA_050053615.1 Anaerolineae bacterium
ATTCCGGGCGCTCGGTGATCGTCGTTGGCCCGGGATTGGAGCTGCACCAATGCGGCTTGCCCCGGAGCATGGCCTTGGAGCTCTTCCAGCCCTTTTTGATCAACAAACTGGTGGAGTACAACTATGCGATCAACGTCAAGGGGGCCAAGCGCATCATTGAGCAGCAGCGGCCCGAAGTCTGGGAGGTGCTGGAAGAAGTCGTCCACGACCGACCCGTGCTGCTGAACCGCGCGCCTACCCTGCACCGTCTGGGCATCCAGGCCTTCGATCCGGTGTTGGTAGACGGAGATGCCATCCAGATCCACCCCTTGGTTTGTGCTGCATTCAACGCGGACTTTGACGGCGACCAAATGGCTGTGCACGTACCCCTGTCCGACAGAGCGGTAGCCGAGGCCCGAGAGCTGATGCTCTCCACCCGTAACCTGCTCAAACCCGCCAGCGGCGAACCCATCGTTGGACCGACAAAGGATATGGTGCTTGGCTGTTTCTACCTGACCATGGAGCGGCAAGATCTCCAGATGGACAGCCATCCTACCTTTGGCGACATGGAAGAAGTACGACTAGCCTACGAGCTGGACAAAGTAGAACTCCACACGCCGATCCGGCTGCGGTTCCGCAGCTGGATAGACGAGATGTCCGTGGACTATTTGGACCTGAGCGATGAGGTCCACAAAACCCTGAAACAGGCTTCACTTTCTCGGATCGGCCAGATCCTCGACTTGTTGTCCGAGGAGCAGCTGAGTAAGGCCACAGATCTGGGCAAAGGCGACAGACAAGAAATCCTCGACATCCTGAAGGCAGTGGGTTACCGGCCCGAAGATCGCAGAGACACCCTGTACATCGAAACGACGGTGGGACGTGCCATCTTTAATCTGTACTTGCCTGAGCCACTGCGCTTTGTCAACGATACCATGGACAAGAGCAAGCTCCAGTATCTGGTGGGCGAGTGCTACCACCGCCTGGGCACGGATGCTACCTCGCGGATGGTGGACGGCATCAAAGACATCGGCTTCCACTATGCCACCAAGTCGGGCACCACCATCGCGGTGAGCGACATCACCGTACCGCCCGAGAAGGCGGTGATCCTCAAGCTCATCTCAGATGAGGTCAGCCGAGTAGAGCATCAATACCGACGCGGCCTCATTACCGAAGACGAGCAGTACATGCGCACGGTAGAGCTGTGGACCAAAGCAACAGACGACATCACGGCAGCTGTCGCGCGGAACCTGGATCCCGATGGGCCCATTCGGGTAATGGCTGTGTCAGGTGCGACAAAGGGAAGCTTTACGCCGATTCGACAGTTGGCCGGCATGCGCGGCCTGATGGCCGACCCAGCCGGACGCATCATCGCCCTGCCCATCCGCTCCAACTTCCGTGAGGGCCTGACTGCGCTAGAGTACTTTATCTCGACGCACGGCGCGCGTAAGGGTCTGGCTGACACCGCCCTGCGAACGGCCGACGCCGGCTATCTGACCCGACGACTCGTGGACGTGGCCCAAGACGTGATCATTGACGCTGACGACTGTGGCACGCGCTCCGGCATCTGGCTGACAAAAGACGACGCCAAAAAGATGGAACAGACCATGTTTGAGCGCGTCCTCGGGCGCGCCGCAGCCGGCCCTATCGCCAATCCAGAGACGGGGGAGATCATTGTCGCTACCGGCGAGGTGATCGAAGAGGAACAAGCCGAGGCCATTCAAGAACAAGGCATCCCCAAAGTCTTTGTCCGGTCGCCGCTGACCTGCGACCTTCGCTATGGGTTGTGCGCCAAGTGCTACGGCCGCGACCTGGCCCGCGGCGGCATGGTCCAGGTGGGCGAAGCGGTGGGAATCATCGCTGCCCAATCCATCGGCGAGCCGGGCACCCAGCTTACGCTGAGGACCTTCCACACAGGGGGTGTGGCTGGCACGTCGGACATCACCCACGGTCTGCCCCGCGTGCAGGAGCTGTTCGAAGCCCGCATCCCAAAGGGGGAGGCGGTGATCTCGGATATCGCCGGGCGGCTTGAATATAATGAGCAGGATGGGGTTCGGATGCTCAGGGTGGTCAACAACGAAGTGTTCACCGACGAGTTCAAAATCCCCAAGAACTACCGCATCTTGGTGGAGAACGAGGAGACCATCAGCGAGAGCGACGTAATCGCCCAATACGGCGACAAGGCCATCGAGGCCAACAATCCTGGACGGGTCTTTATCGAGGAACCCGCCGTGCTGATTGCTCCGCCTGACTCGACCTACCCCGTGGAGCACCCCATCCCCTCCAACTATCGCCCGATTGTGGAGGATGGTCAGAAGGTGGACGAGGGGGATCCCGTCGCCCAATATGGAGCCCGCCAGATCACAGCCAAGACGGCTGGCGTGGCTTCCGTGCGTCCTCAAGCCACTATCTATGTCCGGCGTGAACGACGCGATGAGCGTGATTACGAAATCGCCACCACAGCCCGCTTGCGGATGGAACCCGGCTCGATGGTCAAAGCGGGTGATCAGTTGACCGAAGGTTCCATTAATCCCAACCGCTTGCTGCGCATCAGGGGCCGGGATTCAGCTCAGGTCTATCTGCTGACCGAGATCCAGCAAGTGTACCGCAGCCAGGGAGTCATCATAAGCGACAAGCACGTCGAAGTGATCATCCGTCAGATGACGAACAAGGTTCGCGTCGTCAAATCAGGCGATACGGAACTGCTGCCTGGTGAGTTGGTAAATCGGCTTGAATTCCAGAGAGTCAACGAAGAAATCACCCAGGCCGGCGGGCAGAGAGCGACAGCGCGACCAGCCTTGCTCGGTATCACCAAGGCGGCTCTAAATACCGAGAGCTTCCTGTCGGCGTCTTCGTTCCAGCATACGATCAATGTACTGGCCGGTGCTGCCATCGAGGGGAAAATAGACGAGTTGCGCGGGTTGAAGGAAAACGTCATCATCGGTAAACTGATCCCAGCCGGAACAGGATATCGCTCCCGCTTGAAGCCTAGGGTCGAGGACACCCTCCTGGGCGAGCCTTTCGCCCCACCCAGCCCAACCAGCGCTCCTGACTGATTCGGCTTTCACAACAAGCACCAAACGGCGCGAATTCCGGTCCCTGGAATTCGCGCCGTCTTTCGATTGCCGTCCGTTTACAGGGATGACTTGCCCCCTGGGAAGACTCACCTTCGACGGCGATATCTCCGGAAAATCTATCTTGTGGCTCCGCTGGAAAAAGTCTTTTCAGCGGGAAGAAGGGGGTGTGGTAGCACCCCAGTAAACCGTGGTCGACGAGTAGGGCGGGTTTCTAACCCGCCAGGTTGTGGCCGGATTGGAATCCGGCCCTACATGTATGGCCTAGCTGGGCGATAGAATGGCCCATTGCCAGTCACCACGGTCAAGTGCGGAGCTACCGGGGGTGTATGTTGTGCGCGCTTCGCGCACACAACATACAGTACTCGTTTTCTTTCGACTGCCCTTTTTTCAGGGAGTCATCTTTTGGGGATGAATCCGGCTCGGGTTCCATCCAGGGCACGTTAATGATGACAAGCTCGGACTCGCGCCATTGCACGTCCCTAGGGCGTGGGTTGCAGGACAGGGGGTGTCGGTGTCGCCAACGTCGGGGCCACCTCGATCACAACCTCAATGGTCTCCGGGATGACGCTCACCACCGTGACCCCCTCCGGCTCCAGGACTTCTAGCGGGAGGCGGTGCACGCCGGGAGCCAAGCCGAACACATTCACCGTGACCTGGATGTCGTCTGAAGTGAGCTCGGCCAACACAGCGTCGGGGCCTTCAAGAATCACATCCACAATCTTTGGTGAGGGAGTCGCTTGCCACTCCGGTCGGACCCCCTGCACCTCAACGACATCGGTCATAGCCCGGCTGCTCTGGATGGGCAAGACCTCGACCATAACTTTTACATAATTGGCGTCCACCACAACCACGTTGGCTGGTACCGTCAGAAGGCTGCGCACCGACAGGTTCTGGGTGGCGCCTGTGACAGAGATGGGCAACGTCTCTACAAAGCTGGGCAGATTGTCCAGCACAGAGGGCAGACCGACCAGCGTGACAGTTGACGGCAAGACCGTCACACTGCCCAACCGATACCCCGCTTCTGGTTCACCACGCAGATCGGGCACGACTTCCACGTCGGGCTTGTATCCGACCTTCTTATGCACCCCTACCCGCACCTCGACTCGATCAGGGGCCCACTGCAAGCCTGGCACCGGTTTTCCATCAGCACCTAGAGGGGTCACAATGACTTTGCGGACAATGGTTTCCTTGGCCATGTCCACGTCGATCAAGCCGGTGACAGATATCACCTCCGTTAGAAGGGGAGCTGGTCCTTGAACAGCCACCTGATCGGGCGTGATTACCGGCTGAAGGATGTGATAGCCGGTAGCCGCTTCCCCTCGCACCTCGAGCGCAATCGGCAACGTGATGGTCCGAATGACTTCCAAGTGGACATCCTGTTTAGCAGGTTCGATAGATTGCATCTGCACACCTTCGGTGTCACATGTGACCGAGATCGGCACAGATGTGCGCACCCCTGGCTCTACCTTGGCCAAGTTCATCGTTGCCTGAAAGTTTGATTCCTTCAAGTCCTGCAACACAGTCTTGGGGGCGCGCACCGTGACACTCACCTGTTTATCTATCTCTTCAAAGAGGACCGCGTCTTGGGGCATGTCTACCAGATCCACAGACACGTTGGGAAATTCTTGGACCTGAAAAGGATCGTCTTGTAGCGTCGCGGCGATCCAAATGACAAAAGCCAGCAGCAAGGCCAGGATGAAGGCCCCCAGGTTGTCCATCAGTTGCCGCACAGCATTCTCCATCGTCGTCTATCACACTCCCAAACGCTTGCGCCACTTGGCATACACCGAAACAAAATGAATCACGGGGCTACTCAACTGCCCCCCGATCTGACCTTGTGCCAGACAGTCGAGAAAGTCCTCCCGCCCTTCAAACCGAGGCATTTCGACGTAGGCACGTCCCACCTCAAAGGGTGCGTGGGCATCGCTCCCCGCCGATCCTGGCAGTCCCCAGCGAACCGCCATCTCGCGCGCCAAATGATTATCGCCCGGAAAGATCATCCTTGCGTTGAATACTTCAACAAAGTCCAATTCTTGGCGAATGAGCTCTAGCTTCTCCCTTCCCATCGCTTCGGGGCGCAGCCGATCCAGAGGATGAGACGCTCCCACGATCCCGCCCTGGGCGCGGATGCACGCGATCGTCTCCAAGAGTGAGAGGCCAGCGGGGATCTCCTCCTCCAGGAACAGGCCGAGCAGTTCTCCTCCGACGGCCCTGATTTCCTCGCCGACGAGAAAGCGATCCGGCGCGCGATCATGGAACTCTTGCGCCCCGGCGATGACGTTATGGTCCGTGATGGCTACCATATCCAGCTCCTGCCGATCCATCCAGCGCAAGAGAGAGTCAAAGGTGATCAGACTATCAGGAGAAAACCGTGTGTGGCAGTGTAGATCTATTCGCATCGTCGGCGCGGAACATCACCAACCCATTTCACAGGTTAGCGGTTACCCTCCCCTTTGTCTCTATTGAACAACCACCATAACGCCAGGGCCGAAGCGGCCACGCCCAGCAGCCCTGCTGCGGCAGCTCTGGGCTCGTACAGGGGCTTGGTGACGGCTGGCACGTTGCCGTATTCAGCAAAGAGGCGGCCCCACTTGGTCTTTAGGGCCTTCTGCACTCGTTTGTTGCCGATTAAAGGATACCAAAACCCATCATAATACAGCCGCGACGCGGCATACGACCAAGGCACAATGGGTGTGCGTAACAACAGGTGCTCCAACGGTTTGAGCGGACCATGGTAGATCATCTTTTGACCATAGCTGGCAAAGGTCTCGCCGGTGCGGGCATGCCATCGCACCTCATCGAGATCCACATCGCCCACGATCTCGATCTGGTTGATGTCGCCGACACCCAGTCCGCGCTCGTGTCCCAAGCGGATGAACTTGAGTTCCAGGGGCTCAAAGCCTTGGAGATAGGCCGAGACGGCGTCCATGGCCACTTGATCGGCCGAAGCTAGAATCAGGTCCTTCTCCCCCCACCACATAGCCCGGGGTCCTGGGCCATCGCCCACAAAGGTGCCATCCATCACGGCAAACAGGCCAGAATGGATCTCTTGTTGAATGGCCAGGAGGTC
>JASFTJ010000157.1:0-6093 GCA_050053615.1 Anaerolineae bacterium
CCTAAGAATCTATCCGAAAATTCAGCGGAGGCGGCTCCCCCGCTTCGCAAGTCCCCTTCGGGGATGTGCCTGGCCGTCACAGGACAGGCCACGCCGCCGGTTCTTTGCATTTCTGTCGGAAATTGCCGGGCATCGCGCAAGCGACCCGGCCAGCAATTTGCGGACAGGTTCTAAATACAAATGTTCAGCCCGTGGTCATTGTTAAGCGAGCCCGTCGAACATGGACCATGGTGCTGGAAAAGGCGCCCAACCACGAGTTGGCGACGTGGCGGATGGTTGCCTGGTAGAGGGGAAGGTAACTGTCCTTGGTGACCAACAGCAGGTTCTGAAGCGTAGCGATTGGCGACTTTAGAATGTCTCCTTCGATTCGGAACGAGCCGACGAGGGCCTCCACCGGCTCATATTGCCGTACCTCCGATTCCTCCGGCAGGGGCGGCTCTTCGCTCATGCTGTAGAATAGCAGGATCTCTTCCAGTTTGACAAATATGCGCGGTTTTTCTATCGGAGCCACCCGCCGGGTAGGAGCCAGGAATAGGATGCTGGCATCGTGTAGAGGTACAAAATCCTCGGCTAACGTGTTGAGGAATGCCACAATCTGAATCTGCTCCTTGGTCACCAGATGCCCCCAGACCAACATGTCAGGCGTGCCGATCATGACTTGCGTAGCCTTTTCGTCCGATTCAAGAGTATACGATGTTTCGCCCATGTTTCCTCTCCCTTTCCGGGTAATGTTCAGCGACAGGGATCATAGTCATTGCCCAAGATCACCTTGATGTCGGCCGGCTGGCTGGGGTCCGGTTGCCGGATGACATCCTCCGGTTTGACCCCCAACACGCGGAGGAGGATCTCTAGGGCCTTGGGCTTGTCGTTGAATACAATAATCTGAGTTTGCTGATAGTTGGGATGGTCGGCCAAGCCAGTATCCACGATGTTGAGCCCGTGCCAGCGCAGGTGATCGGCGCCGATCTTGGCCAACTGGTGGCGATAGGTCCCATTTCGCACCTGGATGCGCGCATCCTCCTTCTCGGCTGCATCCTCGCCGGCCGGCGGCGGCGCATAGAGACTGGTCACGACCTGCTGGATCTTGTCGTATTCGGGCAGCAATACCCGCCACCCTTGGTGTGTGGTCCAATCTATGGTCTGGTCGGGGCCGATGTAACGACTGCGAATGCGCTGCCGCTTGAGATCGAGGGCCAATGGCGCCAAGGATACGACATCCCCCAAGCCCAGATCCGTTTGAAAGCTGTCTCGCAAAGCCGACCAAAGGCCCGGAATCTTGGGAATGACATCGGGACTCTTGAGCTGGTCCCACATGACCTTGAGAAACTGGTGCTGCCTGCGCGAGCGGTCAAAGTCACTGCCGCCCCGGCGGGTGCGAACATAGCGCAGGGCCGTAGCGCCATCCATGTGATAGACGCCTGGCTCCAGGATTTGCTCCTCTTCCTCTTCCGAGTCTGGAGGCTGATACTGGAGATTGACCGGACAGGCCACGGTCATCTCTACCCCCCCCAGTTCGTCCACGACGCGGCGAAAGCCCTCGAAATCCACCCGCACCCAGTGTTGGATGGGGATGCCAAAGTGGATCTCGATGACGCGGCTGAGCAACCCCGGTCCCTCGCCCGGATAGCCATTGACGTATCCTTTTCGATGGGCGACGTTGATGCGACTCCAGCCGACGGTTGGAATGTAGACCCACAGGTCGCGGGGGATGGAAAGCAGTGACACCTGCTTTGTCTTCTTGTCGACGCTGAGGACAATGATTACGTCTGTGTTTTGTGCTCGCAGATTCCACTTGGAATCAAGGCCAATCAGCAGAATGTTGAGCACGTCGTCCGAAACCGCCGCCGACACAGTGGGCAGCGGCGTGGGGGTGAACAGAGGCGTCGGCGTCAGGGTTGGGCTGGGCGTGGGCGTGATCGTGTTTGTGGGCGTGATGGTGATGGTGGGCGTGCCAGGCATGTTGGTCGGTGTCGCGGTGGCCGATGGGGGCCAGGTGGCTGTCGGCGATGACGTGCAAGTCGAACTGGCGGTGTGAGTGATCGTGGCGGATGGAGTGTGGACAGTAGTCTGGGTCTGCACTGGACGAGCCGTCGGGACGGTGGGTAATGGGGTCCCTGTGGGCGTCGAGGTAGAGGTCGGAGTGTACGTGCTGGGGACAGTGGGCGAGACGACAGCAACGCCCGTCGGCGAAGCGGTGACACATCCTGCCAGAATGCCGGGGATGAGCAGCAAACAGCAAGCTGCGAGCAACAGGCGACGGCGTTTTGATTCTGGTTGCTTGCCGCCTGCCCCGATCCAGATCGAACGGGGTGTGGTTGAACGGCTTGCTACTTTTACCTTGTCGTTGTTTTTGCTCATTTGCCTACACAAAAGCTGCCAAAGATGGTCTCCACGAGATCCTCACCGGCGGTCTGACCGGTGATCTCTCCCAGAGCATTGACGGCGGCCGACACATCAATGGCCACCAGTTCGGGTTCCACTCCGTCGAGGTAGGCCGCATGCGCCGCCTCCACATGGTCCAACGCCCGGTCCAGGGCCTCTCTATGGCGCGTGCTGGTGACCAGCGGCGCCCCAGATGCCATCACTTGACCGGAGAACACCGTTTCCACGACAGCGTCTTCCAACGCTTCCAGTCCATCGCCGGTCAAGGCTGAAGCGGGGATGAATGACCAATGACTAGTATCGAATGACCAAGTGCGCATCGTCTTTTGGACAGTCCGAGCGGTTCGTCGCACATCCTGCAACAAGTCAATCTTGTTCAGCACGACGATTGCCGGCTTGTCCTTCACCAACCCGGCAATGGCCCGGTCGGCGTCGCTGAGCGGCTGGCCCACATCCACGACCAGCAAGGCCAAGTCGGCGCGCGCCAGGGCGGCGCGGCTCCGCTCGATACCCAACCGCTCAATGGGGTCTGCTGCCGCGTCGGTGATGCCCGCCGTATCTACCAGCACAACCGGAACACCTTGCAAGTTGAGCGTTTCCTCCAGAGTGTCGCGGGTCGTACCCGGGATATCGGTGACGATGGCCCGGCTGGTGCGCAGCAGTCGGTTTAGCAGGCTCGACTTGCCCACGTTGGGTCGCCCGACAATGGCTGCCCGCACACCCTGGCGGTAGATGATACCCCGGTCGGCGTTGGCCCGGAGATCGGACAAACGCTCGCGGGCCTGCGCCAGATCTGAGCCGATCTCCCGCTCGGGGATCTCGTCCTCGACAAAGTCAATGCTAGCTTCCAGGTAAGCCAGGACATCCACCATGGTGGCCCGGATCAATCGCACCTGGTCCGACAGGCGGCCAGACAGTTGATCCACAGCCGCCTGCAGCGCCTTGTCCGTTTTGGCCTGTACCACATCCAAAACAGCCTCGGCCTGAGCCAAGTCAATCCGTCCATTGAGAAAGGCCCGCGCCGTGAACTCGCCTGGTTCCGCCAGCCGGGCACCCTGCCGCAGACAGACAGCCAAGATGCGCCGCAGAGCGACAATTCCCCCGTGGCCGTTGATCTCGACCACGTCCTGCCGAGTGAAGGTCCGTGGCGCGGGCATGCATACGGCCAGCACCTCGTCCACCCGTTCGCCTGTGGCCGGATCCACAATGTGGCCATAGTGCAGTTTCCGTGGCTCCAGATCGGACGGTTCGGTGCCGGGTCCTGGCACAAACAGGCGGTGCAGGATCGAGTTGGCGTTCGGTCCAGTCATACGGACAATGCCAATCCCCCCCTCGCCGACGGGCGTGGAGATGGCGGCGATCGTGTCATCCAGACTATACATGGCTGGTCAGTCGGTCCACTCCTCGCGCAAGATGCTCATCCACAAGATATCGTGATAACAGCCGTGACGGAACGCAGCGTCGCGCCAGCGACCCTCGTGCTGGAAGCCGAGCTTGGTGTACAAGTGGATGGCGCGCTGGTTTCCAGCCAAGACCCGCAGATAGATGCGATGCAGGTTCATCTGATCGAAACCGAAGTGAAGAAGCGCTTCAAGGGCATCGTAGCCCAACCCTTGATCCCACAGTTCAGGCACGCCGATGAACAGACCGATCTCGGCGCGCGCATTGCGCCCGTCTATGTGGCTAAAGCCCGCGCCCCCAATGTGCCGCCCCTCAAAGTCAATGGCCCAGTTGCAAACAGTCGAATCCTCGAGCATCTCCTCGAACCACTTTTCCTCCTGCGCCAGCGAAAGGGGCAGGTAACGGCCAAAGTACTCCAGAACGGTCGGATCGTTCAACCATCGAACGTAGCGAGGCAGATCCTCGCGCTCGATAGCGCGAAGAACCACGCGTTCTCCCTGGATCATATTTGTCTCCCCTCTCTCGCTCACGTTTCCCTGACCAGGTTCCTCGGTTCGTTATCCCAGTTGATAGCCAATGGATGCGACGGTCTGAGCCTGAGGCTGGGCCAAGGCTTCGGCCAGGTCATCCCCCTCCCGCACCAGATACGCGGGGATACCGCTGACGGCCAGTTCGGTGATCGCCCCCTCGTTGCTGTGAACATGGCCAAAGCTGTGGGACTCGATGACCACCGCGACGGTGCGGATGCCGCGCTGATTCATATTGTGGGCCGCGGTGATCCAGCCTTGATGAGTCGCGGACGTCACCAGGATGACCGTAGTGTTGCGGCTCAGATGGGCGCCCTCGGCGGCAATGACCTCCCTGAATGGAATCCCTCCCTCGGCCTGAAGCACGGCCAGGGTCTCCAAGATCTTGGTGAGTTGCCGTTCGCCACGATCAGCGGGAATGATCTCCCGGCGAAGGCAGTAGGCGACAAGGCCAACGGCCCGATCACGGGCGATGAAATGTTTGGCCAAAGAAGCCACGATAGTCACAGCATATTCAACTGTGGATGGCAAAAGTTCTAACCTGGTGCTGTACTCCCACGGCAAACGCAATCTATGCTGATCCGGGAAGCTGGCCCACGGCGACTCAACATGGACACTGCGATCCAAATCCAGAAAGAGCCAGACATCGGTGGTGGGGTCCAGCTCAAACTCTTTGGAGATAAGCCGACCGGTCCGGGCCGTGGACGGCCAGTGGATGCGGTTGAAGCTGTCGCCAGGCGCATAGTCCCGCACCCCAGCGACGTTGGTCGTGACGTAGGAGGTACGGCGCCGCATGGCGTCCCCTCCGGGCAGATACCCGACGAGGGGAGCAAAGGCGGGCACATCAACCGTTGCCGGGTAGACGATAAAAGTTCGTAGTCGGGGCTCGACCAGCTGGCGGGACATCGTGAACAGGCCAAAGGGATCGCCGCTGGTCAGGCTCAACGGCCCCAGGGTAAAGCGGCCCCGCTGTGTGCATCGGGTCTTGACCGTCCAGGCGAACTTTTTGCGGGCGCCCAGGGAGTGGATTACCCGGCTGATACGGTGACCGGGCAGAGTCGAATGGTCGCGCACCTCCAACCATAATTTGGGAATCCAGCCCCGGTTGTGGACCACCAGCCGTTCTTCTGCCATCTTGCTGACTTGGGAGCGAGCGGTCCGCGTCAGGCGCTGCACTCGCACCCAGCGGATGCCAGACCAGGCCCACAGATAGGACGAGGCCAGCAGGACGGTCAGGAGATACCACAAGTTGTAGAACAGTGCACGCCCCGTTCCGATCGCGCCTATTAACAGAAAGAGCCATAGCAGAAGAACGATCAGACTGCGTCCCATATCACTCCCGACAAGTATCTTTCCGGTGCTCTTGGCAACAACCCCGCTCTTTGCAGCGGGGTTGTATCGTGAGTCTCGATTGTGGGAGCAGAGCTCCAAGGGTTGTTACTGTTTCAGGCGGATGGTCACCTTTCGTTTCTCGCCCTCGCCGATGCTCTTTGTCATCACCTTGGGATGGTTACGCAAGGCAATGTGCACCAGCCGCCGTTCATAGGCAGGCATGGGTTCCAAGGCCTGCGTTCGTTCGGTCTTGACCACTCGCTCCGCCATGCGATGGGCCAGCTCCTTCAAGGCGCGATGCCTCCGCACGCGGTAGTGTTCTACATCCACGACCAAGTTGGTCCAGCGCTTGAGCTGATGGCCGACCATCAGGCGGACCAGATACTGTAGCGCCCGAAGCGTCTCTCCCCGCCGGCCGATCAAGATACCCAGATCATCGCCGGTGACATTT
>JASFTJ010000158.1:0-6088 GCA_050053615.1 Anaerolineae bacterium
GTGTCCATGGAGCAATTCAACCGCGAGATCGAGCCCAAGGCCAAGGGCGGCGGCGGCGGCGAGGAGGGTCTCCTACGAACGCGCTTTGCCGACACGGCCTTCTGGGACCCGGTGGTGCGCACCGATGAGAACGGCAAGGCCCAGGTCCAAGTCCAGCTACCTGACAACCTGACCACCTGGCGAATGCAGGCCCGAGGCATCACCGCCGATACGCGCGTGGGCCGCAGCGAGGTGGACGTGCTCAGCACCCTCGACCTGCTGGTGCGCCCCGTGCTGCCCCGCTTCTTTGTGGCGGGGGACCAAGCCGAGATTGCCACGGTGGTCCACAACAACACGGCCAAGGCGCTGGATGCAAAAGTCAACCTCAGCGTCGAGGGGCTGCTGCTGGAGGGCGAGGCCGCCCAGACGGTCAGCATCGCCGCCGGCGACAAGGCGAAGGTCACCTGGCCAGTGGAGGTCCTGGACGGCGACGAGGTGAGCGTGCGCATGTGGGCTTCTGCGGGTGACCCTTCGGCAGGCTCAGGGCAAAGTCTCTACGACGGCCGCGAGGACACGTTGCCGGTGTATCGCTACTCAACGCCCGAAGTCGTCGCCACCGCCGGCCGCCTCTCCGAGCCCGGGCTGCGCCAAGAGATCGTCCAGTTGCCGCGCACCTTCGATCCAACCCAGGGCGACTTGACCGTCCAGCTCGACGGTTCACTCACAGCAGCGACCCAGGACGCCCTGGCTTACCTGGAACACTATCCCTACGAGTGCGCCGAGCAGACGGTCAGCCGTTTCCTGCCCAACGTCGTCACCTGGCAGGCGCTAGAAGAGATGGGGGTCGAACGGTCCGAACTGCGCCAGAAGCTGGCCCAGATGGTGGGCGTCGCCTTGCAACGGCTCTACGCCCAGCAGCACTACGACGGCGGCTGGGGCTGGTGGGTGAACAACGACAGCAATCCCTACCTGACCGCCTACGTGCTGCACGGCCTGCTGGAGGCCCATCGCGCCGGGTTCACCGTGGACGAGGACGTGATGGACCGGGCCGCCGAGTACCTGCGCGACGAGCTGCCTTCGGTGGACCGCATCGAGACCGAGTGGCGGGCGAACCGCATGGCCTACCAGCTCTACGTGCTGGCCGAATACTCCGTCCTCCCCCCCGCAGACGGGGGGGACCGAGGGGGGGCTAGCGGCGAACTGGGCTTGGCCGTTCGGCTGTTCATGAAGCGTCATCTGCTGGGCCGCTACGGGCAAGCGACGCTGGCCATGGCCCTCGGCCTGCTGGAGCCGGATGATCCGCAGCGCGTGGATACGCTGCTGGGCGACCTGGCGGGCGCGACCGGAGGTCGGGTGGTCAGCGCCTCCGGCGTCCACTGGGAGGAGGCCGAACCCGACTACTGGAACATGAATACCGACACCCGCACCACGGCGATTGTGGTCTGGGCGCTGTCGCGGCTGGAGCCTGAAAGCGAACTACTGCCTGGTGCCGTCCGCTGGCTCATGGCCGCGCGGAAGGAGGGTCACTGGGAGAGCACCCAGGACACAGCTTGGTCACTGCTGGGGCTGGTCGAGTACATGCGCGCCAGCGGCGAGCTACAGGGCGACTTTAGCTGGACCGTCTATCTCAACGGCGAGCAGTTGGCCCAAGGCGACGTCTCCGAAGAGAACATCGACGAGAGCCACAAGCTGCAAGTCGAGATCGCACGGCTGCTCGTGGAGGAAGGAAACCGCGTGGTGATCGAGCGGCAGGCGCCGGAGGCCGGGCAGAGCGGCGAAGGCCAGCTCTACTACTCGGCCCACCTGCGCTACTATCTGCCGGCCGACCACGTCCAGGCGCTGGACCGGGGCATCCTCGTCGCCCGGCAGTACAGTCCGGTGGACCGACCAGGGACCTATGTGGACACGGCCCGGGTGGGCGACGTGGTCAAGGTCAAGCTGACCATCATCGCCCCCAGCGACCTCTATTACGTCGTCGTTGAGGACCCGCTGCCCGCCGGGTTCGAGGGCGTGGATCTCAGCCTCAAGACAACGAGCGTCGTCGGTGAGCAGCCCGAGCTACGCAACATCACCGCCGAGGAGCAGAGCTGGTGGTTCCGTCGCTACGGTTGGGGCTGGTGGTGGTTCAGCCACACCGAGATGCGCGATGAAAAGGTGGTGCTCTTTGCCCAGTATCTGCCGCGCGGCGTCTACGAATACACCTATCTGATACGAGCCGGCGTGCCGGGCGAGTTCCTGGTGATACCGACGACGGCCTACGAGATGTATTTCCCCGAGGTGTTCGGCCGCAGCGACGGCGCCAAGTTCGTTGTCGAGCCAGGGGAGTAGCAGCAAGCTGCCAAGGATGAGCATCAAGGGCCAGCGGTGCGCACCGCTGGCCCTCTTCTGAATTGCGCTGTAGCCAAACCTATATTACAATAACCGGCATGAAACTGTTACTCATCCGCCACGGGGAATCGGTCGGAAACGCGGAGCGGCGCATACAGGGACAGACCGATTTCCCGCTCACCGACCGGGGGCGCGACCAGGCGCGGGCGCTTGCCCAGCGACTTTGTCGCGAAGGGTGGGCCATCACGGCCATCTATGCCAGCGACCTCAGCCGAGCTGCCGAGACAGCTGAGATCATCAGCGCCACACTGGATGTACCCGTCGCTCTCGATCAACGCCTACGCGAGTACGACGCCGGGGTGCTCAACGGCATCATCTGGCGCGAGGTGGAACACCTCTATCCCGACTTGTGGCATGCTTTTCACCACAGCGACAAATGGGTGCACTTTCCCGAATCGGAAGGCAACGAGACGTTTGTGTCCAGATTATCGGCTGCTCTCGCTGACATCCAGGGCAAACACAGTGAGGTCGTGGCCGTGGTTTCGCATGGGGGCAGTTTGGGCATGCTCCTCACCTTCCTGCTGGGCATGGATACAGAGCGTCCGGCGCCCTTTCGCTTTGGCAACGCGTCCCTCAGCCTCGTGGAGTTTGGCGTGCGAGGACCGTTCCTATCTCTCCTCAACGATACCTACCATCTCGAGGGTGACCTGCGGTGAGGCTCAAGTCGGGAGAGGGTTTTGTCGGACAGCATATCCTGTGCTATACTTACGACAGTGCGCCCCTGTAGCTCAGAGGACAGAGCAGAGGTTTCCTAAACCTTTGGTCGCAGGTTCGAATCCTGCCAGGGGTACTCGCAGAGATGGGTCGGGACTCGACAAGCGGCGCCAACCACGGTCGAGTATAGGCCTGCCCCATTTGCCCCCCGCATCAGTCTTTCAACGATAATCCTCACGAATCGGATGCCAAGCGTCGAGCGCGTGGCATGGCTCGTCGAGAATGATAGCACTGTGCGGGACGTTTGGCGGGATGAGCACCCCGTCGCCCGCACGCAGCACGCGTTTGTCACCATTCAGGTTAAATTCCATCGCCCCCGACACAATCCACGTGATCTGCTGGTGTGGGTGATCGTGCTCGGGGATGATGGCACTGGGTCCTAAGTCAAAGAACGTGATCATTACGTCGTCCAAGTGAACGGCGCGACGGGTCACGCCAGGAAGCATCTCGGTGGCGGACAAGTCGTCCTTGCAAAAATAGGTCATTTCTCTCTCCAATCGTTTGTACAGACTGGTTTCGGCTACAATCGAGAATGGGAGCCACCGTCCCGACAACCCTGTGAGCGCCCGCCTGCTGTTGCCGTGGGCACGTAGCGGACAGCCGGAGGCGCGATGACAAGGGTCTTATCGCTGCAAGCGCCTTCGTACAAAGCCTGCGGTCTCGACGGCTAGCGTACGCAAGCCGCCGCGACGGTAGTGAAAAGCCGCCTCGCTAAGAAGCATCCGCAAGCTCTTGCGCGACGGACGGGCTGGAGGCGAGGCAGTGGGTTGCTGCTGGGCGTAGGGCTGTGGCCGCATGGTAGGATGGCGGACAAAGGCCTCCAGGGGATCAATCGTCTTGTCCCACGTCAGGCGCTCACGGACCAAACGCTGAGCATTGGCGCTTTTGACGCCCAGGATTGAGGGATCGGCCAAGATGGTCTCGAGGACATGGCGCAGCCCGCCGGCGTCTGCCGGGTCCAAGCACCATCCGGCGTCGTACTCTTGGATATAGTCGGCCAGTTCGGCAAAGTTATTATAGATGACGGGCAGGCCACACCACAGATACTCGACGGTCCGGGTGGTGAAAGCCAGCTCACGCTCCCGGTTACGCTTCATCAGGTCAATAGCCACGTGAGCGCGAGTGTATTCCCGCAACAACTCCTCCCGTGGGATCATGGGCTGGAACTCGACGCGCGTGCTCTTTTCCAGTCGCGCTTTCAGTTCGGGAAAGATGCCCGTATCTATGGGAATGAATGGATGCTCCCCCCCAAAGAATCTGAGCAGGCCGCGCCCATGTTCCTCCAGGGATTCAACAAGTGTGTTCAAAGCCAGTGATGGGTCCTGCCAGGGCAAAAAGACACCACCGTAGACAAAAGTGATCTCTTCGCTGGGTTGGGGATGGGGCTCTGGCAGATCGGGATCCAGCGAGACAGGCAATACCGCGCTTTGGGCTTTGCCATCTTGCCAGCCAGCGCGGCGCAGCCAGGGCAAGAAATAGTCCAATTGGCGGCTTCCTGCGCAAGTAAAAAAGTCTGCTTTGGCCAACCCGGCTAGCTTTTCGGCTTCGTTGGTACTTGCGTCAAGATGCCCCTGGAGCGTGCGTTCCAGTAGGTGAGGGCCGTGCTGGTCGAGGACAACCGGCACGCTATGTCGGTTCAGGTTGGAGAGCACCGACCAACCACAGGCAACAACTATGTCTGGCGACACCGCGTCCACCACCCGCTCGAGATTTCCGTGCTCCCAGGCAAACTCGGCAATCTCCCGGGGGACGGGATCCTGGCAATTTGCCAGGGCGGCTCGGGGCATGGAAAAGATGACTCTGTGCCCACGACCCTTCAGCCCCTGCCCGATGGCCCAGGCCCGCAGCCCGGCGCCGGTCGTCGGCAGGCCCGGAAGCGGGAGAAGATCGCTGGCCACCACCAGAACCCTCTTGGGCACCGAAGTGAACAAATCAGTTACACGGAATTGGTCTGAGACTGTATGATGGGCGCGGGCGTAGGGCCCGTCACAGGGGTGGAACATGACATGGGGTTTCAGCGGCTGGGCAAACTGGGCAAAGACCTCATCGTCCGTCCGCTTGCGATTGGCCTGGATGGCAGCGCGCTTGGCCATCAACTTGGGCAAGTTGTCAATCACTTCGTCCACAGCAACGAGCGTACTGATCGCTGAGCGGTGGACGCGCTCGAACGGACCGTCGGTGGCAGGACCGCGAATGTCATAGCTCTGCGAATTCCAGCCGCCCATCTTTAGGTAGCGTATGGCCCGCTTGGTCGTCAGGAGCAGGGCCGCCGGCAGGACACGGGCCAGGTTCTCCTCGTCATAATTCTTGATGAGCGTCGAGAGAGCGTTACGCTCGTACAACACCGTCTTTCGAAAATCATAGAACCAGTCCATAGTCGCGTGCAGGCGATGGTACGTGATGGCCGACGGTACGAACAGCACGCGATACCCGAGCAGCCACAGCCGCCAGCCGAGGTCCACATCCTCGAAATAGATGAAATAGTCCTCGTCAAAACCGCCGATGTCCAGGAAAAGCTGACGGCGAATCAGCATCGAGCCGCCGCAGGCGAAAAGCAACGGTCCTGAGCGATCATAGTGGCTCGGGCTCCGCCGTCCAAAGTCCCTCTGGAAAGCAAACCCGTGGAAATTCATCACCGCTCCGACGAAATCGACGGCCGTACCCTCCCAGTCAAGGATCTTGGATGCCGTGCAGGCTACGTCCGGTTCAGCCAGGCACGGCTTGACAAGTTCCGTCAACCAGCTAGGATCCACACGGGTATCGTTATTCAAAAAAGCCACGTACTCGCCCGAGGCCTGGCGAGCGCCACGATTGTTACCCTTGCAAAATCCTAGGTTCTCCTCATTTTGTACGATGTTCACCCGAGGAAAATGCTCACGGACGAATTCCACCGAACCATCGGCAGAGGCATTGTCCACGAGCACGAGTTCCAGCTTGTCTTGGGGATACTCGAGGGCCAGCAGTGACGTGAAGCAGTCCTTCAAGTATTGTAAACCGTTGTAATTGA